>NZ_CAUTBW010000032.1:0-29903 GCF_963536905.1 uncultured Alloprevotella sp.
ATTATTTGAGAAATGAGTCGAAACGATGAGCTGAACTATTTCAAGAGTCGCTTTGCGGTTTCCATCATGAAAGGCATGAGAGCCTTGTATGGAACCACAAAGTTGGGCTGCCCATCAGCATAACTACATATTTCGTAGGACTGATACTGAAACAGAACGCCCTCTTTCGTGAAAAGCGGTCCACAATGCGGCAGAGGAATAGGCCCTTCTGAATTGTCTAAGAACGCCAGACATTCGGCAAGCTCCTTATCGGTTTTCACATTGAAGTAAACTTTCAGCGAGTCGCTCATCAGTTTCTGAAATTCATCAGAATTGGTATTGAAAACATCCCACCCTATCCGACGACCGTCCGACTTACGAAATGTTGCGCCGCGCAGTACAGATAATCCGTGAGGTCCGCCAGCAAACTCATCAGACATATCAGTCATAGTCAAATACGACTTTCCTTCAGCCAACTTTTCCACAGTAATTTCTGAATAGAGTTTTATCCCATCGAGATTCCATTCGGCAGACTCTTTCACAAGTGGCGTCATTTGCTCTTTCACATAGAAAGTTGCCATTCCTTTCACATCGGAATAGTCGCCACTATAAGAACCCCCCAGCTCTTCACTGATCCATTCACGCACACTATTCGTCAATGCCTCACCAGCCCCTTTGGGCGTGCTGAGACGAACGGAGGCCCAACAGATACCTGAATCCATTCGAGCAGAATCAACCACCATTTCAGTTGTATCAGCCGCTGCAAGTTCTGCACTGACTTTGTTTTCACCTTTCGGAGTACATCCGAACACCATTCCGCAGACTCCCAGCCACAGCAGAACGGGCAAACTTTTACGAATCCGTATCATCCTGTTTCAAAACTTTAGTTTGCAAAACTAAGATATATTTTCTTTTCGCCACAACACACTTATATATTCTTTTAGTATTTTTGCGAATGGATAACAAATAAACAAAATATATGATAAGTTTCGTCATCAGTTTGGTAGCTCTTATCCTCGGATATCTGCTCTATGGACGCGTTGTAGAACGCATCTTTGCCCCCGACAACCGCCCAACGCCCGCCGTGGCTCAGGCCGACGGAGTAGACTACATCGTAATGCCTTCGTGGAAAGTCTTTATGATTCAATTTCTCAACATTGCCGGAACAGGCCCCATCTTTGGCGCAATCATGGGCGCGAAGTTTGGCCCTGCCGCCTACCTATGGATTGTTTTCGGCTGCATCTTTGCAGGTGCTGTCCACGACTATTTTTGCGGTATGCTCTCCATGCGCCATGGCGGGTCATCACTGCCCGAACTCGTCGGCATCTACCTTGGTATTCCCGCTAAAAAGATTCTGCTTGTGTTCAGCATCATTGTGCTGCTGATGGTGGGTACTGTCTTTGTCTATTCCCCAGCTCTCATCTTGGGCGGAATGACTGCACCAGCCGCTGATGCCAAGACCTTCCACATCATGCTATGGGTGGGTATTATTTTCATTTACTACATACTGGCCACGATGCTCCCCATCGACAAAATCATTGGCAAGATTTACCCCATCTTTGCTTTCTCGCTTCTCTTCATGGCTGTGGCCTTGGGCGGTTACCTACTTGTGAAATGGCCCTCATTGCCTGAAGTGTGGGACATGGCTTCAACGCCCAATCTCGACGGTTCTGCTCTCTTCCCCTGCCTTTGCATCACGATAGCCTGCGGAGCTGTCAGCGGTTTCCATGCCACGCAAAGTCCGCTCATGGCTCGTTGCATAAAATCAGAGAAGAGCGGTCGCGCCATTTTCTATGGTGCCATGATAACGGAGGGAATTGTGGCCCTGGTGTGGGCATCTGTTTCAAGCTATTTCTTCTACGATGGCGGAGCAGCTGCCGTGGGTAGTACAACGCTGGCACAAGCGCCCGAGGTGGTAACGGCTGTGAGCAAAGGTTGGTTGGGCATCGTGGGTGGCATCTTAGCTATCCTCGGCGTTGTTGCAGCTCCCATCACGAGCGGCGATACTGCATTCCGCAGCGCGCGCCTCATCATTGCCGACTTCCTCAAGTTTAGCCAACGCTCCATTATCAACCGCCTCATCGTGGCAGCTCCTCTCTTTGTGGCTGCGGGCTTCTTGCTCTGGTTTAATATAGCCGATGCAAACGGTTTCAATATCATCTGGCGCTACTTCGGGTGGTCGAACCAAACACTTGCGGTCTTCACACTCTGGACGGCTACTGTGTATCTGGCACGCGAGCACAAACCCTACATCATAACGCTTATCCCCGCACTTTTCATGACAGTGGTGTGCACTTCCTTTGCTTGCTATTCCAACACAATGCTCAACCTCGGACTGACAGCTTCTTACTGCGCTGGCGCTTTTGTTCTGGTTGTCACCACAATATGGTTCTTCTGCTGGCTCAAGAAGTATAACGCCAAGTCGGGACGATAAAACATTTCATACTTGCATCACTGCCACCTGCACACGTTGTGTGGGTGGCAGTTTTTTTGTCTAAACACAAGGTTTTTCCTGAAAAATTGCAGGTGCAAAGAGTATGTTTTACAACATATCAAGGGGGAGCAGCAGAGAAAATATACTTTGTAAAACATATTCTTACTTTTCGCCATCGAGAATCGCACAAAAAGCGTATGGCAAGTACTGTGGGCACGAAAAAAGCCTGCAGGAAAAGAGACAGAATAAGGCTGTTCGGAAATACAATAAGGCTATCGGATGACTTCCTTATTGCATCGGCCGACACAATAAGGATGTTGGCTGACAGAATAAAGATATTCACCATCAGAAATAAGCTATTTTCTCCTTCAAAAAAGCTAAAACAGAGCTTTTTCTCTATATTTTGGCACACAAAAGAGGCGTGAACGCACAAATATTTAGGAGATAGAGCTAAGATCATCCTATTTTTATTTCTTTAACACCTATTTTTTATCTTGCTATTGTAAACTATTTACGCATTAAATAGAAAATATTTTGAGGTTATACAGATCGAAAAACACCCCAAACATACTTTTTAACGCTCCTTTATTTTCCTCCGAAAAACAAGTTTCCGCTATCATTATGTAAGTTTTTACCCCAAATTATTTTGTAACTCCGAACACTTTTCTATACTTTTGCGAAAACAGACTAAAAATAAATCATCAAGCTATGGACAAGAATTTAGCGCTTAATCCGAATCGCGTAGTAAGTTTCTTGGGCAAAGATCCAAAGGAGTTTACGCTCGACGACATGATCACCTTTGTAGAAGAAAACGAAATAAAGATGATCAACTTCATGTATCCTGCTCAAGATGGGCGTGTGAAGACCCTTAATTTCGTTATTAACTCGCGCGCATATCTCGAAACAATCCTGACGGAGGGCGAACGCGTTGATGGTTCGAGCCTCTTCCCAGCCTTTGTTGAAGCAGGCAGCAGCGACCTTTATGTGATGCCGCGTTTCCGCACAGCTTTCGTTGATCCGTTTTCTGAAATCCCTACACTCTGCCTCCTTTGTTCCTTCTTCGACAAGGATGGCGAGCCTTTCGATGCCGACCCGAGCCAGTTGCTGACGCGCGCCAATCGCGCTCTCCATGCTTCGACGGGATTGGATTTTGAAGCCATGGGCGAATTGGAATACTACGTTGTAGCACCAGAAAAGCCTCTCTACCCCGCAGTGGATCAACATAACTACCACGAAAGCGAACCTTTTGCAAAGCTCAACGAGTTTAGAAAAGAGTGCATGATGGGTATTGCGCAAACTGGTGGACAAATCAAATATGGACATAGCGAAGTGGGAAACTTCACGCTCAATGGGAAGGTGTACGAACAAAACGAGGTGGAATTTCTGCCCTGCTCTGTCGACACCGCTGCCGACCAGTTACTACTGGCCAAGTGGGTCATCCGCAAACTGGCCTTTGAGTATGAACTCGACGTAACCTTTGCGCCCAAAATCATCGTGGGCGAAGCGGGTAGCGGACTTCACATCCACATGCGCTTGATAAAGGATGGCACCAACGCCACGCTTGGAGCCGACCGACAACTGAGCTGCGAAGCGCGTCGCGCTATGGCAGGCTTGATGAAATTGGCACCAGCCATCACGGCCTTTGGCAACAAAAACCCAACGTCCTACTTCCGCCTTGTGCCACATCAGGAAGCTCCCACCAACGTGTGCTGGGGAGATTGCAACCGCTCTGCACTCGTCCGCGTTCCGCTGGGCTGGACAAGCGGCAAGGATATGTGTGCCGTTCTCAACAACGAAGCACCGCGCAAAGACTTCCATCCGGAACTAAAACAAACCTTTGAGATGCGGTCGCCCGATGCTTCGGCCGATATTTATCAGCTCATGGCTGGACTCTGCGTGGCTTGCCGCATCGGATTGGAAATGCCTGAAGAGGAAGCTCTCAAAATCACGGCGGAGAAATACGTGGATATGGACATCCACAAGAGTGAAAACACAGAGCGTTTGGCAGCTCTCGATGCCTTACCCACTTGCTGCTCCGAATCGGCCAACTGCTTGGAAGAGCAACGCAAGGTGTTTGAACAAGCTGACGTTTTCCGTCCGCGCATGATTGATGGCATTTTGCAACAACTCCGAAGCTTCAACGATGCCCACTTACATGAGCAGGCAGACGCCGATAAGGGGTTAATGGAAAGTTTGGTGAAGCAATATTTCTACTGTGGATAATGCACTGAGGAAATAATTTTGCATGATTTTAGTGGTAGAGTAACAAATGTGGCCAAAGGCTTGGTGAGCATCTTGTAACTTTGCTACAAAATCATTTATACAATAAAAATTATGTTCCCAGACAATAAAGATTTTGAAACGTGGTCCACACGTGAGTTAATCAATTACGTGCTCGAATACCACCATCCCATTGGTCGCCGCCGCGGTCATGTTCTTCGCAACCAAGCGCGCACAACGCTCGAAGCTGCTGGCGCACAACGCCACATTGTGGAAAAAATCGTAGAGCAATTGGAAATTTCTATCCCTGACCTCGATAGCCATTTCGACCGCGAAGAAGCGGTTCTCTTTCCCTATCTGATCGAACTCTGCACGGCGGAAGAGAACAAACAGCGCATTGAGGCGTTCCACTGCGGCACGATTCTCAACCCGATCCATGTGATGATGAACGAACATGCTATGGAGCAGGATCGCTATGGGTATTTGGAGACTCTGACAGATAATTTCACTGCACCAGCGGAGGCTACCGAGGAGTATCGCAACCTGTTGGCTGATTTGAAAACCTTTGTAACGGATCTGCGTGAGCACATCCGTTTGGAGAACGACTTCGTTTTCCCACAGGCTACTGAGTTAGAGGCACAATGGGCATAAATTCAGTGGGATATTCACACTGAAAAATCCTCATAGTATTAAACATTGTTGGTAATGTTAGAAGTCCGTCAACGCTCTCAAAAAGGAGAGCGAAGCGGACTTCTAACTTGTTTATTGTTTAATATAATGGTTTTCTTCGGTGTGGACTTTCCAGCCCTCACGCCCTACTCTGCAGCAGACAAACTATTTGTTCCAGAAATGCGTGTGATAGTGACATGAGCCGCAGAGAACTCTCGAGCTGTCATCGGATTGCGGCGGAAACTGGACGCGGTGGAGAAACCATAGGAGAGCAAGCCTCCTTTCTTCACTTCAACAATCATCGAGAACGGCATCCATTGTGTCTGCATCAGATTCTTCTCTATGCCTTTAATGTTAGCGTTCGGCGCTAAATCCACAAGGATACTGCTGTTCGCTTCGCTACTGGTAAAAACTCCTGGCTCAAACTCCTGTGTTTTCACCATGCTGCTATCCAAAACGGCATAAAGCGTGATGCCTTGCCCGTCCACTTGACGCATACCTTGAATCTTGTAAACGCCTGGCGAAACTGTAAGCGATTTCTGAATCTCGAAGTCTAAACTTTTACCTTCATCAGCTTCCAAGTGAAGACCTTCAACCTCCGGACAATCTTCGGCATTGTCAAAATCGTAAAGTGGATCGTCGAAAGAATCAGAAGCCTCATCCGTACCGCTCAATCTAACTACTTTCCATCCTTCACTATCGAGATAGCGCCAGCTACTCTCATCGAGGAAAATGCCATTGCGCGTATTCTCTTGATGATAAACGATGCGCTGCTTCTCATTGTATTTATCGGCAAATTCTTTTGTGCGCATCACACCTGTAATGGTTGAGAATAGAGCCAAACCAAAGGCAATGACCCAAATGATCGTTAAGGTGGCTTTTGTAGCTATCGACATTGGCGCGCTATCGGGTTTGCGAAACATTGTGCGTACGAGAGTAACGAGAGGAATAACGACGAGAATCAAACCTGAAAAGAGACCAATCCATATCCACCACTTCACATCGGGCATCTGGCTCTGAAATTCGCTCAACTCTGTAAATGGTCCTCCCCAACTGGCAGATCCTACACCAGCCACTGCGGCTGCACCAAAGGCTATCATAGAGATAAGAATCGTGAGAAGTATGCTACCAAGAACCAGAATAGCGAATCCCATCACCAGGAATAGGACGATTTTCACCATAATACCCAAACATCCCGTGGCTTGGGACTGCACATTAGGATTCGTTACAAAATCTTGAGTGGCCTTTACGCCGCGCATCACTTCGTCCCGAATGGTGGAGGGATTCACGGGTTCGCCGCGCATCTGCAAACGTTCCTCTGCTGTGCGCGCCTCAGGAACTAATGCCCATACCACTAAATAGATGAAACCAAGTGTGGACCACGTAAAAATAACAGCCAGCACGAAAAGAATACGCCAAGGCAGCGGGTCGGTTCCTCCAAAATATTTTGTAGCACCTGAAATAACACCACCGAGCATACGGTCTTCAGGGTCGCGGAAGAAGCGACGCGTAGTGCCTCCTCCATAGACAGGGGGCGGCATAGCACCAGGAGCTGTCTCTTCGCCTTCTTCTGCATCCTCCATCTCCTGCGGATCGCCAATGCGATTGATGATGCTCTCCACCTGCTCTATCGTGATGGCCTCCACGCCTTGTTCTTTGAGTTCGGCAAAAAGCTCAGCCACGCGGTGCTCTACATCATCGGCCACTTCCTCACCTCCTTCACGACGAGAAAAGTAGCTGCGGATATTTTTCTGGTACTTCTCCAACAATTCGTAAGCATCCTCATCAATATTGTAGAGCTGTCCGAAAAGATTGATCGTTATATTCTTTTTCATAAGTAAAGATGTTTGATTGTTAAACTTGATTTTGTTTGAGCAGATCTACTGTGCGTGTCAGTTGTGCCCACGCGCTATTGAGTTCCTGCAAGGCTGCACGACCGTCCTCGGTAAGTTCATAGTACTTTCTGGGAGGCCCTTGTGTCGACTCCTGCCACTGATAAGAGAGAAGCCCATCCTTTTTCAAGCGAGAAAGCAATGGGTAGAGCGTTCCCTCTACAACAATCAGCTCTGCCTCCTTCAACTGCGCGATGATGTCCGTCGCGTAAGAAGCTTGTCGGCTCAGGAGCAAGAGAACGCAGTATTCCAGCATCCCTTTCCGCATCTGCGATTTCGCGTTGTCTGTATTCATAAGCTCATAAGTTTATATTACCAACTTGTTTGTACTGCAAAGATATGGACTTTTATAAATACCTTGCAATACAAAGTACTTGAAATATTTATTTTTTAAGTTTTTTTAGAATTAAAACAGGTTATACAAAAACAAAGAATCAATCTTGGTAGCTACAAACAGAATACAGAAATAAGAGAACTTCGCAATTTCACCGCTGCGCACAACTCTATTTATCTTATTTCTTCTTCAGAAACTATGAAGAAAGGTGTTAATGCATTTCAAAATCATATAAATAAACGAATGAAAGAGTATAACTTGCCATTTTTTTGTATTTTTACACCGAATATCATTCAAGGCATGAACTTTTTATAGCTGTCATTCCTCCATTTTACCCTAATGAAGCCAAGAACAACCATAAAGCTCATTTATGCATGGACATTAGTTATAATGTACATAGCTGCCGTTGTTCTTAAAGGTTTCCACTATCACGACACATCTTATTATAATGTCAAGGCAAAGGTTTCAACTAATCATGAAGCCACAGTAAAGCCGGTTTGCTACTTGTGTGACTACATCATGCACGTGTCCACAGTTGTCGAACCCACTGTGTTTATGGCCATTATAGCGGTAAGTTGGGTCGTAAAAATTGTTTTCACAGAACAGACAGTTTATCGAACTGTAGCATCAATCAATAGTCATTCTCCTCCAATAGTTGGCTGATTAGCTCCTCACCACATATAGGGAGAAGTGTGTATTTACGCGTACACACAGAACCTTATAACAACCGACATAACAATAAAAAAAGCAGAATGTCTTAATTGTGCACTGACCCGTGCACACAAGACCTCGTTTTCAGGATTTTACTGGTTTTTTCGCGCGAGTGAATCACAAAAAACCAACTATTGAATTTATTTTCAGACTATGATGCTCAATTTTAAATTAGGTAGGCATCAGTTGACAGGCGTTTTGTTCGTATGTCTGTGCTGGTGTACACCCTCAGAAGCACAGAAGAGGCCTTCCTATAAACTTGTTCACGACTCCATAAGCCTACATGAAGCCGTGGTTTCAGGCCGCCGTCAAGTGACGGGAGCAAACCAAGTAGGCAGTCAAATCAACCAGGTTACAATCTCAGAAGCCATGGGACGATCTTTGGGAGCATTGCTCGAAGGCGTCAGTGGTATGAGTTCTATCCAGACTGGAACAATCGTTTCGAAACCCGTCATACATGGAATGTATGGCAACCGCATTCTCATGGTGAGCAATGGTGCCCGACTAACCGGTCAACAATGGGGCGCAGATCATGCGCCCGAAGTAGATAAGAACAACTACAGTAACATTGGTGTGGTGAAAGGAGCAGATGCCGTTAAATACGGTTCCGAGGCACTTGGTGGTATCATTCTCTTGCAACCAGCGCCCCTACCCTATGAAAATAGTGGCTTTCGAGGCATGGTTTCAACATTTTACGGCACAAATGGCAGGCGTTTTGGTGCGTCTGGTTATGTAGAGAACAGTTTCAAATGGCGCGGAAACTGGGCGTGGCGTTTACATCTGCACAGCGAGAATGGTGGAGATAGAAGCACAGCCCATTATCTATTGAACAACACGGGAATGCGTGAAAATAGCCTCTCAATGACTCTTGGCTACAGCCACAAGCCTTGGCGATTAGAAGCAGGTTACAGTCTATTTGCACAGAAACTTGGCGTTATGCAGAGTGCACAGATGGGCAATGAGCAGTTGCTCCAGGAGCGAATAAGATTGGGACGACCAGTCGATTTCACTCCCTTCAGTCGGCATATTGGCTATCCTTTTCAGGAAATCACCCATCACACGGCTTTTTTCAAGGCTTTTTTTAATCATCAAACTCTCGGCGATTTCTCCTTTCAGTCTACTTTTCAGCAAGATAACCGACGGGAGAATCGCATCCGGCGTATGAACCATTCCAACATTCCTACTGTCAGCCTGCATCTAAAATCATTGCAGAATGCTCTTGTCTGGAACAAAGGGTATGGACTATGGAAGAGCGAAGCAGGAACCCAAATGCTTGTCACGGACAACCATAATGAGCGTGGGACAGGCGTCGTTCCTATCATTCCCAATTATACCGAGGTGGCTTTCGGGCTCTATGCATTGCAGAAACTCACAACCAATCGCTGGGGGTTTGAGGTCGGAGCACGTTTCGACGGGCAACAGACTAAAGCAGACGGCTACGACTGGACAGGTCAGCGATATGGTGGAAAGCGTAATTTTACAAACTTTATCTATAGCCTTGGCGCTCATTATCACATCAACAGGCAATTGAAAGTGACATCACATTTCGGTGTAGCCTGGCGAGCGCCACACGTCTATGAACTTTATAGCAACGGTAATGAACTAAGCTCTGGCATCTTTGTAAAAGGTGATTCTACACTTCGTTCCGAACAGAGTTACAAGTGGATTACCTCTCTGAAGTATTTCAATAAGTATTTCAACATTCAGCTTGACGGCTATCTTCAATGGATCAACAACTACATCTACGACCAGCCGACAGGCCGAAACATCACTGTTATATCAGGTGCTTATCCTGTGTTTCAGTATAGACAGACACGTGCGTTCTTTAAAGGTGTCGACTTAGATGCACACATCAGACCCATTAGTTCACTCGATTATCACCTTGTTTCGGCCATGATTTGGGCATGCGAAAAACCTTCTAATGCCTATCTTCCCTACATTCCGAGTTTCCGACTAACGCATTCGCTGACATGGATGTTACCTTTCTACAAAGCTTATTCGCCCAAAATTGGTATTAGCCACCGCTTTGTGGCCAAGCAAACGCGCTTCAATCCCGCCACCGACCTCATTGCTTTCACGCCTAATGCCTATCATCTCGTAGGCTTTGAAGCGAGCTTTTCCGTGCCAATGCAAAAAGGAATGTCACTACGAATAAGCCTGATGGGCGACAATATTCTTAATCGTGAATATAAGGAGTATACCAATCGCAGCCGCTATTACGCCCATGACATGGGGCGTGATGTGCGCTGCATGATTACATGGAATTTCTAATAAAAACATAAAACAATAAAAATATAAAACGATGAAAACAAAGAATTTTATAAACACTTTTGTGCTTTTCATAAGCATTGTTGCAACTAGCTTCTTCATGGCCTGCAACCCTGAAAATCCTGAAAATGAGAAAAAGAACAAGCTGCACGAAGATCCAGTCCGTGCAGTGTTCATCTTGCAAGAAGGTACTCTCAATGATAATGCAGCCTTCGACAAAACACCCAAAATGGCTAATTTCATTCCCGCGTCTACTTCTCCACAGGTGATTGAATGGCAGACAACGAAGGGTAAGGGCTGGCACGTAACAAGTAATACCAAGGCCTTCCAAGTGAAGAACAGCATTGAGTCCCCCTCTGTAGTTTATCTCCTGAAGATGGAATACTACAACGACAAGGGCGAAATGATGAACAATCAGTTCTTTACTCTCGGTCAGGACAAGATACATCAGCACTTCTTCTCAATGTTCAAATCAGTGAATTACAACGGAGGACTGAGTTCTGTCCGCGTCACGAACAAGGCAGAATTGCCCTACGACTACCGTTATGTTGATGAGCTGAACGGCACATTCATCGGTGATACCAACCCAATGGGCTTCCAGGGACTCATCAAATTTGTGAAACCTGGGCAACGCTTTGAACTCTCCGTCGACCTGCTTCACGCTGCAGAAAGCAAATTCGGAGACGATGGAAAACCTTCTCCTTTCTATAATCCTTCCAGAAAACTGCTCAGCACAGGACTGTGGGACATCAACGTAAAACTGCCTATTGTGATTGATGGGCAGTCAGATGAAAGTGCAGAACTCGATCCTTCGCTCTTCAGACCGGCTAAAGCTGTGATTGAAATCTACAACGGACACCTGCATGGACCACATGCCTTCCATCAGAACCCTACACCGAAAGAACTCAAATATATCGGGAAGAATTACAAACTCACCTATACCCTAAATGATGGAAAGTGGATAGCTGATACCGAAAATCCCTCAAGTGTGAACCTCATGGGAAGCAGCCAAGGCTATTATGTGTCGGCTTTCGTCATTCATTATTATGACAAATCAGGAAAGGACATCACTTCGCAAATCGAGGAAAACGATGAGAACAAACACTATCAACACTTTTTCCTAGCCAAGAACATCCGTCCTTCTTACGGTGGAGAAAAAGAGGCAGACGATGAAAACTCCAGCAAGTTTTTCAAGTATATCTATTGCGATACGACACCATGGGACAAAACCAACAAGCACGACGGAGCCAAATTCACCGGTGAGGAAAATCCTATCGGCCAGAAAGGTTACTTCTGCTTTCTGCATACCCACAAGCAGTTCAATCTCGAAATACGCTTGATGCGTGCCCGCAATTCCAAATTTAATGCTGGTAAGGCAAGTGAATTCTGTGCTCCTTCTACCAGTCAGTTACAGGATGAAGCATGGATGCCGACCCTCTCTATCCCGATGAATATCTACATGGACAGCGATGAACGAGAGCTCGATAGCAGCGTTTTTGATAAGGACTTTGACAAGTTGAGCAACGATGCAAAGGACTATACACAGAAAGATCTGACATCAATTCGCTCGCTCATGGAAGCTTTCAGAGTGACTGAAATCAAGACTGCTGTCCTCGATTTCTGGTGGAATTTCCACGGTGACAGTAAGCACAGCGATGCCGGTTTCTGGTTTTAAGCAGATACCCCATACTCTCTCTTCTCTTAAGGAGGAGAGTTAATAGTACAAGACTAAAGGTTCATCCCCGAATTGTACAGGTATTTATGAGTAAAGAAAAGTTCCACCACAATTCGAGGATGAATCATTAATCTTACGAAGAGATAAGGGGATGAGTAAAAGACAGAGCAAAGATAGCAGAGCTAACAAAACTTTCCAAATCATACTATGCACACAGTAGATAAGACTTTTAGTTTTCTCGTAATAGATAACTATATTTACAATATAAAATTAAATCACAATGGATTTAGTAAATTTGTGCAGTAAACTCAAAAAAGGACCCGTCTACCTCAAAGATGACTACGAGGATATTGTATTAAGAATGGTAATCGTAGGCGATTCTACACATTGTTTCATCAAGCGTAGAGGACGCAAGGAAATAGAGGTTGATTCGACAGACAAAGACATTTTTGATTCACAGATGTATGGAACGGAAATCAGTAAAGACGAGTATGATAAATTTCGATGAACTTCGAGAAAAGGCTATGCAGATTGCTGAAAAGGTGCATAGCAGTCAAGTTGACAAGGGCGGAAAACCGTACATCGGACACCCTATTAGAGTTGAACGAATGTGCTCCCGTCAGGAAGAGAGGCTGGTAGCTTTACTTCACGACACAGTAGAAGATGGCGGCATAACATCTGAATATTTACTCATGGCTGGTTTTCCACAAGAGGTAGTAGATGCAGTCCTATCAGTGTCGAGAAAGAGAGGCGAGGATTATTTGGATTTCATTCAGCGATGCAAAACTAATCCTATCGGGTGTAGAGTGAAGATTTGCGACTTAAAAGACAACATGGATATAACAAGGCTGAATGAATTAACAGAAAAAGATATAGAGCGATTGAAGAAATACCACAAAGCATATAAGATTTTAAACGAATGATACTGTCCTAAAAAATAGAAGAGACGTATGCAAGACGGCTACCGTATTTTGGGGAATGGAAATTTAGGTAAAATGACAAAGAAATATCAACATCATTTGCACCGCCGTCATTATGGATTTTTATTAAAAACCGTATCTATTTCCACATAATTTTGCTTTTGTTTGTTATATTCGCAACATATTCTAAGAAGAAGAGTTATGACAGCAAGCGCAAACTTACAACCTATTCACGATCTAATTGTGCAACACCCCGTTGCTTCAGTGTTCACAGTGACAGTCTGTCTTGTCGTTATTGCTGCTGGGCTCTTGTTCTGTACATCCGTCATTAAGGATAAATAACTATTATTCCTGTCCTGTCCCCTTTTTTGCCTTTCTATATATCGCAGTATTTTTTTCGCGGTCTGGAATGTCCTCACTGGCTTTTTCTTTTGTATCGTCCCATGTCGCCCTGAACTATGGCGTTGATGGGCCATGATTGGTGTTTCCAACTTAGCATCCCTCGCACGTGCTCCAATGCTTTTCAGACATTACCGTCCACGATGAGCAATGGTAGTAGAAAGAGTAAGTGAACAACAAGCAAAATTTGCATCTTCTCCTTCTAACAGAAAAAGGATACTCCAAAACGGGAGTATCCTTTTATGATATTGTAGCGTCAGAATGGTTTAGTCTTCTTTAGCTTCTTCGTCCTTCTTTGTTTCTGCCTTAGCTTGTTGACGGATTGCCTTAATTTTTTCGGTAATCTCGGTCAAATCTTCCTTTAGGCGAGCCACTTTCTTCTCGATGTCAGCAACAAGCGAATTGCCAGAGGAAGATTTTGCACTGAAGAACGAAAGGTTTGTTTCATAGTTCTGAATCTCGGCCTTCTTAGCTTCGAATGCAGCTTGGAGACGTGCGCGTTCACGATCGAGTTCGTTACCAACCTTCTCGCTTACCTTACGACGGAAATTGTCTACATGGCGGCGACGTGCTGAGACATGAAGCTGATCATAGAGCTTGTCGCAGATAGCACGATACTGCTGGTAGATTTCCTCTTTCTTGCGGAAAGGAACATGGCCTACCTCATTCCAACGTGCTTGCAAGTCGCGCACCTTTTGCAACAGATCATCGCCAGTTTCAGTGAGCAAGTTGGTAAGTTCAGCTATGATAGAGTTCTTCTTCTCGAGATTAGCTTCTTCCTCGCGTCGCTGGTCGCCAGTGGCTTCGTTCTTTTTGTCGAAGAAATAATTGCAAGCTTCGTTGAAGCGTTTCCAAATGGCCTCGCTCACCTTGTGGGGTACAGGACCAGATTCCTTCCATTGCTTTTGCAGTGCAATGAGTTTGTTGGTCGTAGCAGCCCAATCTGTGCTCTCTTTGAGGGCTTCAGCAGCCTCTGCCAATTTGTTTTTCACTTCGATGTTGGCACTAAACTTCTCGCGCTGTGTCTTGAAGTGTTCGGCCTTACGCTGGAAGAAACGATCGCAGGCGGCGCGGAAACGTTCGAAGATTTGCGTATTGTCTTTTTTCGGAGTAAAACCAATAGTGCGCCATTCAGCTTGCACCTCCAGTACGCTCTTGGTGAGTTTGTCCCAGTCGGTGTTACCCTTCACATTATCAACGTCGATAGCTTCCACTTTTTCGCAGAGCGCGGTCTTGAGTTTGAGGTTTTCTTCTTCCTTCTCTTTGAGTGCTGTGAAATGGTCTTGATGACGCTTGTTCACCACTGTTGAAGCCTCCTTGAATCTATTCCAAACTTCCTCGCGGTGCTCTTTATCAACAGGACCTATCTCGCGAAACTCTTGGTGGTATTGCTGGAGCTGATGGAAGGCAGAAATCACATCAGATTCTTCTGCTAATTTTTCCGCAGCCTCACAGAGGCGCAATTTTGCTTCGAGATTCTTTTTAAAGTCGTATTGGCGTGCTTCATAGTTGAGATGGAGCTGATCATAGAACTGTTCACAGTAGAGCTGATAAGTCTTCCACAGCTCAGTAGCATTCTCAGCTGGAACCTGCTTAATCTCTTTCCATTCAGCTTGAAGCTGTTTTACTTTTTCATAGTTCTTGTCGGCCTCTTCAGGAGAAGCGGCAGCCGTTTTGATTTCCTCAATGATGGCTTGTTTGCGCTTGAGGTTTTCTTGCTTTTCAGCCTCCTCTTCAGCAGCCGATTTGGCGCGAAGTTCGCGAATCAGGTTGTATTCTGCCTTAAAGGTTTCTTCATCGGCATCGGGAGCTGGCTTGAAATCTTCAGCAGCACCGCCGTTTTTAACAAACTCCTCGCGAGCAGCCACAACTTCTGCGCTGTGATAGCGATAGTAAGCCTGCTTGAGGGCTTCGAGGTCGGGGCGACGGATGTTACCACCTTCTTGGGCTATTTCTTTCAGACGCTCCAAGACTTCTGCCTTAGTGGCGGGGGCGGGGCGTTCGGATTCAGCAACTTGGGCTTGCGCCTCAACAGCTTCTGCCGCTACGGGGGCAGTTTCCTTAGATTGAGCCTCTACAGACTCGTTCTTTACTTCTTCAGTAGTCTTGTTTTCGTCCATTGTAACAACGTATAAACAATTTAATGTGAGAGAGATGTAAATTTTCTTCCGATGTATATACTTTAACAAGGGGACATAGCATCGGACACTTCTTTTTTATCGTTGCAAAAAAAGTTATTTTTTATGTATTGGCAAAGTTTTTTCAAATCTTTTTGCCTTTTACGAGCCGAGGCAAGAAAAAAACGGACAGTTTTCATAAAAAAGGTGCAGAGACAGTTACACTTTCTGCTTGTTTTCTCAACAAGAGTAGAAAAACTGTCTTTGCACCTTGCTTTTATATATAATATAGGTATGGAATTGCCCCACCTTATGGCATCAAATCCATGTGCGCTTGCGGAACAACCAATAGAAAATTCCAGTGACAACGAGCGAAGCCAACACCACGATGGGGAAGCCCCATGCCCAAAGCTCCATGCCGTTGATGAGGTTCATACCAAACAAACTGGCGATAAGCGTGGGAAACATCAAGATAATGCTGACGCTGGTCATCTGCTTCATCACGCCCGACATATTATTGTTGATAATATTGGCGTAAGTATCCATTGTCGAATCAAGAATGTTTGAGTAGATATTGGTGGTTTCCCGTGCCTGATTCATCTCAATGTTGACATCCTCGATGAGGTCAGCGTCCAACTCATCCACAGGGAGCTTGAACTTCAGTTTACTCAGCAGTGTTTCGTTACCACGAATGGAGGTGATGAAGTAGGTCAAACTATCTTGTAGACGGCTCAAACCAATAAGATCCTCATTGTCGATGCTATGATCAAGGTTGCGCTTGGCGTCTTCAATCAGCACGTTGATTTGTTTCAAGCGTTTCAGATACCACACCGCACTGGAAAGGAACAGTCGGAATACGAGATCCACGGAGTCGGTAAAGCCACTATTACGTTTCTGCTGATAGCTGACGAAATCAATCATCATATTGGTTTCGTAGTTACACACCGTCACGCAAATACCTTTGTTGATAATGATACCAAGCGGGATTGTTGTGTGCGGGGTACGGCTTCGCACTTCCTTCACATAAGGAATACGAAGGATAATCAGTGTCCAGCCCTCGTCATATTCGTAGCGAGAGCGCTCATCCTTATCTCGGATGTCGTCAAGAAAGTAAGTAGGGATTTCAAGTTCGTTGAAGAGAAAATCTTCATCATCGGGAGAGGGACACGTCACTTGTGTCCAGCAGTTTGGTTCCCATTTCTCAATCGTGCGCAGGCCCTGATTGATATTCCAGAATGTTCGCATTAGGCTTTCCTCCAAGTTTGTTACGACGGGGAAACACCTTAGAGCGAATCCCTGTCTTGTCAATCGTTATTTTCCGCGTGATAATCGTCCATTTGTGGTCGGTAGAGAAGCGATGCAAGCTCCAAAATTGATATTTCTTTGAGCTTTCCAGAAGCTGTTGAAGAAATATCGGAGCGGGACACAAGTGCCGCAGAGCATTGACTTCGTCTGTAATTTGATTTTAGTGCCACAAAAGTAATACTTACGGATTGAAATAGCAAACGAAAGGCTGGAAAACCGCTATTTCTCTGAACTGCATCAACTTTTCTTTTATCTCCACTTACTACCCTTTATCTTTACAATCTACATTTCTCAGATAGAATCGAAAAAATTAAAGAATCTTTCAAAAACAGCTGGGTAGCCATAAAAAAGAGTTTTTGTCGAAAACTTTATCTCAAATTTTCAGAGAAAAAAGCGGAAAATGCACCTATTTCCTACAAATTTAGTGCTCAACACGTGCCAAAAGGCCTCTTTTTTCCTTATTCTGTCAGCCGGCACAATAAGGGTGTCAGCTGATAGCCTTATTGCGTTTCCAAATTCCCTTATTGTATCTATTGAAAGCCTTATAGGACAGGTCAGATCTATCGGACACTCCAAACGATTCCCTTACTTCAAGTTGCATTTCGAGCGATTCTCGGAATCATAAAACACGAAGATTCTTGACGAAAACTTTCAAAAAAAACGAATATATCAGCACAACTTGCGGAACAGATAAAGAGCTATTAGTGGGGAACACTCCTTTTGAGCAGAAAAATAGTCCGCAACACATTTTCTTATGCGCTGCGGACAAAGGAGTAGAGAAATATTTTTAGAAGTGTGAATACTTCTTACTTATTTGTATCTCAACCATTTTATCATCTCTTTGAGAGAGGGTTTCTTACCATACATCAAGATGCCAACACGATATATCTTGGCGCCTACCCATACCATGCCGATGGCAGAAGCATAGAGAAGCACGATGCTGAGAGCTTCCTGCCAAAGAGGAACACCGAAGGGGATGCGCACCATCATAACGATGGGAGATGTCAGCGGAAAGATACTTGCCCAGAAAGCTAAGGGACCGTCCGTGTTGTTAACGCTATACATGGCGGCATAAAGTCCGAAAACCATGATAAGCGTGACGGGCAGCACGAACTGGCTACTATCTTCTTGCTCATTAACGCTAGCACCTACAGCAGCAAAGAAACTTGCATAGAGCAGGTAACCTCCGATGAAGTAGAGCACAAACATCAACATCAGTTCCAGATAAGGCAGATTCTTCAAGGCGGAGAGAATCTCAACAGTATCGCCCGACACTTCGCTCATAGGCATCTGCGATGCTGCTCCCATCATCGGCTGACTCGCAGCTGCCGACTGCATGACTTCAGGACCAAAGATGGCTGTGGCTACAGTGAGGATAATCGTGAACAAGATTCCCCAAATGATGAGTTGAACAAAGCCAACAAGGGCTATACCTATGATTTTTCCCATCATGAGCTGGAATGGTTTGACGCTGCTCACCATGAGCTCGACAATGCGATTGGTTTTTTCTTCTATCACGCTTTGCATCACCATACCGCCATAAGCCATGACAAACATATAGATGAGGAAAGTGAAGATGAAACCTGCTCCGATAGCTATTTCAGTATTGGAGGAAGTCGCTTGTCCCTCTTTGTCCCACTTCACTGTAGAAATATTAATATCTCGATCTATGTCGTCGATGATTTTGTCCAATTCTGGCACACCAGAGGCGGCAAGTTTGTCCTTGCGCACTTGCTCATTGATTTGCGACTCTACATAGGAGAGCAGACCTCCCGAAACTTCTTTCCGACTGAAAATGGTGATAGCATTCGGGTTCTTACTCAGATCGGCCGTTATGTTCACAACGGCTTCAAAAGAAGAGCTGTCGGACTTCATATCGGGAAGGACTTTGGGCATCAACACGAAATGGAACGTTTGCGTGTCCTTCAGCACGGGGAAATAGTGACCCGTATTGTCGACAACGGCAATGTTGGACTGCTCATCGTTCTCGATAGTGGAAAGCCACAGCGGCACCATAACGAGTGCGGCAAGAATAAACGGCATCAAAATCGTGAGTACGATGAAACTCTTCTTCTTTACGCGCTTCAGAAATTCGCGCTGGATGATAATCAGAATTTTATTCATGATGATGCTTGCTTATTTGTTTTCAATTTGTTGATCAGCCCAAGTGGCGTCTTGGCCTACTACGTTGAGGAACACATCGTTCATCGTGGGCATTTGCTCGGCAAAACTGCGGATTTCAACTTGGCGCGCCAAAGCTTCCACCAGTTGGTTGTTGTCCACAGCTTCTGCTTTGCGCAGCGAATAGCGATGAACGCCGGAAATGCTTCTGTTGCCGATGATGCTAAACACGCCGTCGACAGGTTGGAGAGATGCGCTGGTGGTCACGAGGTCGTAAAGCCCAGTGCGGAACTGGCTCTTCACTTCTTGCACATTGCCTTTGAGCACCACCTGAGAGTGGTTGATGAGCGCGATGGTGTCGCAGATTTCTTCCACACTACTCATATTGTGAGTGGAGAAGATAATGGTGTGGCCTTTCTCTTTAAGTTCGAGAATTTCCTGCTTGAGTTGCTCGGCATTGACGGGGTCGAAACCAGAAAAAGGTTCATCGAAAATGAGCAAATCGGGTTCGTGGAGCACCGTGATAATGAACTGCACTTTCTGAGCCATACCCTTGGAGAGTTCCTCTAACTTCTTCCCCCACCAAGGCATGATGTCGAACTTCTCAAACCAGGTGCGGAGACGCATCTCGGCTTCGCTGCGCGAGAGGCCTTTGAGCTGTGCCAAATAAATAGCTTGTTCGCCCACTTTCATTTTCTTGTAGAGTCCGCGCTCCTCTGGCAGATAACCTATGCGCTGCACGTCGGTGGGTTCTTGCAGTCGGCCATCAAAAAAGACTTCTCCCTGATCGGGAGCTGTTATGCGGTTGAGGATGCGGATAAGGGTGGTCTTTCCCGCACCATTCGGGCCCAAGAGTCCGAAGATTTGACCGCGAGGTACTTCCACACTCACATCGTTGAGTGCCGTATGTTTGGCAAAACGCTTCACGATGTGACGGGCTTCCAAAAAGTTTTCCATAAATAAATGAATGCTTATATATTGTTATTGTATAGGCGTACCCTTGTAGAAATCAAGGATGATGTTGCGAAACACGTATTCGTACTGAGCATTGATGCGGTTGGTCTGCGCGGTGGCATACTTCGTCTTTTGCTCGTTATATTCTGTGGCATTGGCCTTCCCGTATTCAAACTTTTTTGTCATCATCACGAAACTCTCGTGAGCCACTTCTTCTGCACTGCGCGAAGCTTCATATTTCTTCTGTGCTGCAACGGCGTTGTACCAAGCTGTTTGTATCTCTTTGTACAAATTCTTCTGCGCCAGATCGAGCTGCACACGCTGTCCCTCGTAGTTGATTTTAGCCAAACGGATGCTATTGCGAGTTTGGAAATGGTCGAAGATAGGAATACTTAAAGATATACCTATACTCTTATTGAAGTTATCCTTAAACTGACGCCCAAAAGCGGGATTTGTGCCTCCATTGACATGGTAATAAGAAGTACCAATACCGCCGTTGAGAGAAAGAGTTGGCCAATAGCCTGCACGGGCTATATCGATGCTTTTCTGCGCACTTTCGATACGCAACTTCTGTGCGCGGATGGAGGGCTTACTCATGACGGCTTCTTCAAATATCGCCTCCGGATTTCCACCTACTGGTTGTGGCTGCATCATTGCGGGCGCGATGACGTCGAGGGAGTCGGGCGTGCTCATCTCTATGAGTTGGCTCAAATCGAGCAGCGCCAGTTTGTAGTTATTCTCATTCTGAACAAGTGCAAGTTCGTCCTGCGCCACAGTGTTCTTGGCTTCGTTCACCTCCAGTCCGCTTGCTTTCTGCGCGTCATACACTCTCTGAATGCGTTCATACTGAATGCGGCTGAGCGAAAGTTGTTCTTTAGCCACATTGATCATTTCTTTCTGATAGAGTGCCTGCAGATAGGCTTGAGCAATCTGCACACTCAAATCCTCACGCACTTTCTCCAAGTCGGCCGTTGCAGCTTGGAGATTGAGTTCGGCTTGCTTCTTCTGATTAGGAATGCGAAAACCAGTGAAGAGCGGCAGAGAAGCACTGACGCTTACGCCTGTGCTGGCCGTGTTGCGGCTCACGTAGGTGTTTTGTGCCGTCAGACCGCGCCCGAAACTAAAGCTCTGATTTGCACCACTACTTACTTCGGGTAACCGAGCATTCTTGGCCGTTGAGAGGTTCACTTCTTCCTGCTGACGTTGTAGCGCACTCTGTTTCACCTGCACGTTGCGATTGAGCGCATAATCTATGCACTCACGCAGCGTCATAGGTTTCTGAGCCACTGCCGTTAGGGACAGCAAACTCATTATGGATAGGATGATTCGTTTCATTAGTCTTGGATTTTAAGCATGAGCTTCAACTTATGAACTATGCTTTATTTTTCGTCAGTTCCTTTACTGGCTTGGATGGATTCTTGCGCTTTCTGATTGCCACGCACCTTCTCTCCTTTCTTCAGACCGGAAAGAATCTGGATATACATACCATCACTCACACCTGTCTTTACCTCTCGTTTAGCAAACGTTTGCGGTGTGGCAGCCGTAAGCACCTGCACATAGGCGCGTCCGTTCTCATAAGTCACTGCACCTTCAGGAACAGAGAGCACATTGGTCAGACGATCCAGCACAATCTCGGCATTAGCGCTGTAGCCTGAACGAATGTTGACTCCGTGGGGCATCTTCACCGCTGCCTTGATTTCAAACTTATTGGCGCTGGACGTAGTGGCTGCTTCCACCTTCGGAGAGATGTATTCCAAAGTGGCCGTAAATGATTGGTCTTGCAGAGCGCCCACTGTAATCTTCATAGGCATTCCCGTGTGAACGCGCCCTACCTCGGTCTCGTCTATCTGACCTTTGAAAATAAGGTCGCCCATATTCGCGACAGTGGCAATCGTAGTACCATCATTGAAGGAGTTCGACATAATTACGCTGGTTCCGACTTTCACAGGAATGTCGAGAATCAGACCGTTCACAGTGGAGCGGATGAGCGTGGTGCTCATCTGTGCTTGAGAGCGCGACACGCCGTTCTTTGCTATCTCGTAGTTGTCGTTGGCTGCTAACAATTCCTCCTTGGCTTGTCGGTAGGTCTGGCGTACTTTGTCGTATTCATCGGCAGATACCAACTGCTCATCATAAAGTTTCTTTTCACGCTGATAATCCACCTTTGCTTGTTCCAGATTAACTGTAGCTAAACGCACACGGCTTTCAGCGGAGGAGAGCGACTGCATGTCGGGAATCACCTTTACTTTAGCGATAATTTCGCCTGCTTTCACTTCTTCGCCTGCCTGCTTGCAAAGCTCATAGATAACGCCCGAAATTTGCGGTTTAACAAGGACTTCGTCGCGCGGCTCTATATCGCCGGTGAGCACACTGGTTTTCTCGAGTGTCCGCTCCTGCACATCGTAAGTTTCATACTCTATGACTTCTGGCTTCGACTTCTGATAGAGGAATACGAACGTTCCGATGAACAATACCACTGCTACAACCAAGAGCAGGATTTTAAAGAACTTCTTCATAATATCTTTTGTTTGTTATTTACTGTATTAAAATGATGGATTTGTATTATTCGTCCGTCAAAGCCTCAATGGGCTTGATGGCTAAAGCGCGCAAACTGGGAGCTACACCGGCCAGAGTGCCGAGCAACATTAAGACGCCAAAGGCAGACAGGGCCATACCAAACGATAACTGAAACTTAGCTTCGACTCCCGTACCTGCTGCAACGCCCATCTCTACGGCTTGCAAAATCAGAACGGAGATAACGATACCCAAAAGGCCTGCAAACAGAGTGAGCACCAAGCTCTCGGCCATTATCTGCCACAGAATGTTAGAGGGGCGGGCACCAATGGCGCGGCGAATACCTATTTCTGTGGTGCGCTCCTTCACAGTGACCATCATGATATTGGAAACGCCTATCGTACCTGAGATGAGCGTGCCGATACCAATGAGCCATACGAGGAAACGAATGCCAGCGAAGAGATTGTCAATGACTTGGAACAACTTCTCTAAGTTGATAGAGAAAAGCGCTTGATCGTCATCGGGGGCAATAAGGTGTTCTTCTTTTATCACTGTATTCACCGCTGCTTCAATCTCTGTAACGGTGTGTCCAGGGGCTGCAGTGTAGACTAACATATCGGCGCAGTCGCCTTTCTGGTAGATTTTCTGAGCCGTAGTAAAGGGAAGCATTATGGTTTGCTGCGAATTACCACCGCCCGTACCGACGTTCGACTTCATATTACTCACGCCCACCACTTCATAATAGATAGAATCCATCTCAATAAACTTCCCGCAAGGGTTGGGCGTATCGGGGAACAGTTCCTCGCGGACGCGCATACCAATAACACAAACCTTTCGCCCCTGATCACAATCCGTCTGATTGATAAAGCGCCCATATATTATATGAGGATTCTCCATAGCAGCATATTCAGGGTTCACGCCCTTCACTGTTCCATATGTAGTTTTATCCTTGTAACGAGGTGTTGGATTCTCTCCCAATATCACTGGTTCACAGAGGTCTATGCCCTTCACTCTATGTTTGAGCAATTGAGCATCAGCAGCACGCAAATTCCACTGACGTCCGCTCTGCAAACCTTTATAAGTCTTCGTTGTCTGCCCAGGAATGAGAAAGCAAGAATTTTGTGCAATTCCTTCAAAGTTTTTCGCCATCAAACTTTCCAGTCCCTGGCCTCCACCCATCAGCAGAGAAAACATAAAGAGTCCCCAGAATATACCAAAGGCCGTTAGGAAACTTCGCGACTTATTGCGCATCAACGTTTCGAACGTCTCCGACCATTTGTCTAAATCGAATATTCTCATAATTTTAATGTGCATTAAGTGCTTCTATCGGTTTCACTCTCACAGCTTTCCACGCGGGGAAAAAACCTGCCACCAATCCTGCAACTATCAACACGGCCAAGGCTTCTATTGCCACAGCCATATCGACCGTTGGATTGAGAAAAGTGTACATAGTTTGGTCGGCAACAGTCAGAGTTTCCTGTCCGGCCGTAGCGTTGAGATATTCCGTCATCAGAATTCCGCACACAAGACCTATATAGCCAGAGATAGCTGTGATGATGACGCTTTCGAGCAAGACGCTGCGCAGAATGCTCCACGAACGTGCACCCAGCGCTTTGCGGATGCCGAACTCATGGGTGCGCTCTTTCACTGTGATAAGCATAATATTAGAAATGCCCACTACTCCGCTCAGCAAAGTCAAGAGACCGATGACCCATAGGGCGGTGTTGAGATACCCCATAGCTTTGTCGGTTTCTTCTGCTCCAACAGCCGTATTAAACATCCATATTGCCCCTTCATCTGTGGGAGAAAATGAGTGGAGCCCAG
This sequence comes from uncultured Alloprevotella sp., assembly GCF_963536905.1. Classification (NCBI taxonomy): domain Bacteria; kingdom Pseudomonadati; phylum Bacteroidota; class Bacteroidia; order Bacteroidales; family Prevotellaceae; genus Alloprevotella; species uncultured Alloprevotella sp. The sequence goes on from NZ_CAUTBW010000032.1 coordinate 24,337, forward strand.
CTTCTGCCTTTTTGAAATCACGTTGGAAAATACTGTCATCGGCAGCATCGGAGATATTGCGAGTTCGGAGCGTTAATTGATCCACCTTTTGTCCCTTCTTATAAATGAGTTGCAACGTTGTGAAAGGAATGTGTCCTTCCATTCCTCCGAAGCGGCCTTCATCGCTAAAGATTCCTACTACAACATATACATTACCGTCCACGCGCAACGACTTTCCGATGGCATCTGAAACCGTCGAAAAAAACTGCTTCGCCGTTTTCTCGCTCAGCACAATAACCTTGCGGCGCTCTTCCATATCTTTGTTGTTGATATAGCGCCCATAAATAATTTTGAGTTTATTGATATGCTCATTGGCAGGATAATAGCCTCCGAGCGAAGCTGAGAAAGAGCGGTCGCCATAGCTCATCGTTCCGCCGCTGAGCGAAATTTGCCCAGCAGCTTCCGTAACGCGGTCGCTGAATTGTCCGTTGGCCATGCGGATATCGCGGTTGTCGAGTTGAATTTCTCGACCTTTTTCCCAACCACCATACGCTTCGTCTGTTATTCCAGGATACACCTTCACAACATCCATAGCCATTCCGCCTCGATTGGCTTTGAAAGCATTGATAAGTCCGTTGCCCGAACCAAGCAGCGTGATGAGCAGGAAGATACCTACGCTGACGGAGAGTCCCGTCAGGGCTGTACGCAGCTTATTAAGCTTCAGATGCGTCCATATTTCTCCTAAATCGTCAAACACAATCGTTTTGTTTTTGGATGAATACTTCCTTATTTCAGATAGGGCTGACCTTCCATCGTCTTGTTCTCTTCAATCTTTCCGATGATGCCGTCCTTGATATGAATCACTTTATGCGTACGATAGGCCACTCCGCTTTCGTGGGTCACCACCACGATGGTCATGCCCTCTTTCTCATTGAGGTCGCGCAGCAGCTGCATCACTTCCTCACTCGTCTTTGAGTCGAGTGCGCCGGTAGGCTCATCGGCCAAAATTATCTGGGGATGAGTGATGATGGCGCGGGCAATGGCCACACGCTGCTTCTGACCGCCGGAGAGTTCGCTGGGCAAATGGTGCGCCCACTCCCTCAAGCCCAAGCGCTCGAGGTACTCCAGCGCCAACGCATTGCGCTTGCGGCGACTCACACCTTGATAGTAGAGCGGAAGAGCCACATTCTCCATAGCGTTCTTAAAGGGAATGAGATTAAACGATTGGAAGATAAAACCAATCATGCGGTTGCGATAATCGGCAGCCTTCGTCTCGCTGAGGTTTTTCATCAACACGCCGTTGAGCAGGTATTCTCCTTCGTCGTAGTTGTCGAGGATTCCCAAGATATTGAGCAAGGTGGACTTACCGCTACCACTGGCTCCCATGATGGACACGAACTCTCCTTTCTTTATGTCAAGAGAGATACCTTTCAACACGTGAAGGGGCTGTGCGCCTTGATAGGTCTTATGGATTCCGTCAAGGTGTATCATCGTTGTTTGTTCCATTCTGTTTGGATTTGGTTAAAGTCAATTCCAAGCAACTTCATTTGTCGGAACACTTCGGGTAAGGTTTCGTCCATGAATTGCTTGCGGTTGGATTCGCGGATATGCTCTATCGCATCGGGCGACACGAAATAGCCCATACCGCGTTTATTATAGATTACGCCTTGGTTAGACAAATAATCGTAAGCCTTAACGGCGGTGTTGATATTCACCTCCAAGAGCGCGCTATATTCGCGAACGCTGGGAATACGCTCGTTGGAAGAAAACTTTCCAGCAAGGATCTCTTCGGATATTCGCTCAGCTATCTGCAAATATATGGGATTTGCGTCTTTGAAATTCATAACACAATCATTTTTTTCTACATTCTTTAGCTCAGGGCGTGGCTCTCAAGGAGCAGCACTACTGGCAAAAATTTAGAAGTAGCGATACTGAATGACCTGCTTGCGGCAGAAAAGCCAGTAGCTAAGGGAGAAGAACACCGCTGCACTGAGGGCTTGCAAACCCAGAACAACAAGAGCTACATATTGATACGAGATGTGTCTCGGTATATACAGCCAAAAATAAGGACTCACCAAAGAGAAGGCTACAACCACTACTCCTACAATAAATTGAATGATGAAGCCCAACAAAATAATCTTCATAAAGGGATGCTTATTGAAGAGCGCACTGGCAAACATATTTAAGGCTATCCCGTTGAGAATAGAGAGAAATATATACAACGTTGGAACTATGCTCGGAAAAGTATAGCCTCCTTCATCGAAATTCATTTGAATAAATGTCAGTGTCAAAGAGGTCCAGTTCAAGAGCAAGCTGGGATAATCTTTTCCTAACATCCAACCCAAGAGTAGCCACAGACCGTCGGTGATAAGATACAGAATAATAGCAAAAAAGATATACCCAAATATCAGGATAATAAAGCGAGAGACAAAACGCTCGGCATTGGTTGCTGGCAGCATACCTGCGGCGATACGCCCACCCCGTGTTGTCTGGTCGGCACACAATCCAGCACATACATAGGAGAGACCGAAATATGTGATATAATAAATAAAGATATTCAAGGAGGCTGCCAGTGCCGCAGGATTATCAGAGGAGGATACTACACCACGACCAAACCACACAACAAACATATAGAGGGAGAAGAGCACACCAAGGGTGATCATATATCCTTTTTTGTTCTGACCAAGATCGCGCTTGATAAGCAGGCCGAGGCGCTGAAAACTGAATGATTGCATATTTGTATTGTTTAAGTTGAAAAGTTTGTTTTTGACTATGTAGGAGCTGCTGCCGATTCTTTCAAGCGCGCAAATGCTTCAACAAGTCTTTTTTTAGCATAAAAGCATTGAAGAGTAGTTCCAGATTGATGGGCGTATCCTTTGTTCCATCGTTCGGAACTACCACAGCCACGCCTTGCAACGAGGGTTGAGCATAGAGAGCATCGTCTACGGAGGCACCCATCGGGCGGAACTCGAAAGCCAACTGTTGCGTAATCTCAGCCACGGAGGCATTGAGGAAAACTTGCGAATTGTCCATGATAATGATATGGTCGAGTAGCGAATCGATATCGCGCACTTGATGAGTGGAAATCACAATCGTTTGCTCCTCACTCATGTTGGAGGAAACCACCTTGCGGAAAATGCTTTTCGAGGGAATGTCTAAACCGTTAGTAGGCTCATCCATCAGAATGAGACGCACCTGCGTGGCGAGCGCAAAACTCATAAAGGCTTTTTTGCGCTGCCCCATGGAGAGCTGGTCGAGGCGCAAATCATCGGTGAGTTCAAAATCGGACAAACATTGCTGCAACACCTCTTGAGAGAAACGCGGATAGAAGGGAGCGTTCAGTTTGACATAGTCGCGAAGGCATACAGCGGGCAACTCCACTTCTTCAGGCACGAGAAATATCTCGCCAATAATCTGGGGCTGATGCGCACGAGGGTTGCCGCCCATCACCTCAACCGTGCCGCCTTGCGGCTGCAACAAACCACACATTATATATAATAGCGTACTCTTTCCCGTACCGTTCTTTCCGAGCAGACCATAAATGCAGCCTGGCTTTAGTGAGATGGAGAAATCCGTAAACACTGGGCGATATTTCCTCCCATAACTGAACTGAAGATTCTCTATATTTACCATAGTAGTTTGAGTATAATAGTGTACTACTTTAATATTACACTTCAAAACTAAATACTTGTTTTGAACTCTGCAACTATTTAGAGAGATTTTTTTCAAAAAACTTTTCGCGGTACAACTGAGATGGTCTTCAACCGCGCAAAGAAAAGGGCCGCTTTCCTTGATTTTGTCTAAAAACTTCTGAATCTACACGACTGAGAATCGCTTGAAATCCAACATAGAATAGAGATGCCTGCAAAGAAAGACTGCAGAACTGTCTGCCCAATAAGGTTGCTGACAAATACAATAAGGCTGTCGGCCAACATCCTTATTGCGTCAGTCGACACCCTTATTGTGCAGGTGGACAGAATAAGGAAATCGACGGAGAAGATTCCTCTTTTTCTCCAACAAGAATCATTTTTTAGCTGGACACAATAAGGAAATCTGAAAATTCCAACTAAAAATCGAAAATTGAAAAGCTGAAATTTTTAGCCACATATACTCCTAATAATAAACAGCCTCTGTTTTAACATTTAGATGAATAAGGCCGGATGTAAACAGAATAGGCAGTAAACGTAGTCATCTTTATATATACGCGCGTAGCAAATAAGACCGTCCAACCATCGAAGAAAGAAAAAAATTAGGTCGCATACGATTTTTTTCGGCAGAATACTTGCACGGTTCAAAATAAGTATGTAATTTTGCATCAGTTTTAAGATTGTAACGATTACAAATAATAAATCATGTCAAATAAGCAAGAAACATACGACTACCTCCTCAAGCACGGCATCAAGCCCAGCATCCAGCGCTTGGCAGTGATGGGCTACTTGCTAGAACATCGTACGCATCCTGCTGTTGATGAGATTTATAACGCACTGAAAGCAGAAGTCCCCACCCTTTCCAAGACCACAGTTTACAACACACTGCGTCTTCTCGTGGACAACGGGGCTGCCATGATGCTCCACATTGATGAAACAAAATCTTACTTTGATAGTAACATGGAGCCTCATGCACATTTCTACTGCACCCAGTGTGGGCGCATTTACGACATCCCAGCCACCACGCGACGGATGCGCAATAGCGCCGATCTTCCACAAGGTTTTTCGGTAGCAGAAACGGAGCTAACCTTCCGAGGTGTATGCCCCCACTGTGAAGAAACAAAAGCATAACATAACAATTTAAAGATTTACTACATTATGAAGAAAAAATTCGTTTGTACCGTTTGTGGCTATGTTCACGAAGGTAATGAAGCACCGGCAGAATGCCCCGTATGTCACGTTAAAGCTGACAAGTTCAAGGAAGTGAAGGAAGACGAACTGAACTTTGTTGTTGAGCACAAGATTGGTGTTGCAGCTGACTGCGACGAGGAGATGAAGAAAGACTTAAATGCTCATTGGATGGGTGAGTGCAGCGAGGTAGGTATGTACCTTGCTATGAGCCGCCAGGCCGACCGTGAAGGCTATCCCGAAATTGCTGAAGCTTTCAAGCGCTACGCTTTTGAGGAGGCTGACCACGCTTCAAGATTCTGCGAACTGCTCGGCGACAATGTTTGGGACACTAAGACCAACCTCTACAAGCGTATGATTGCAGAGTCTGGCGCATGTGAAGATAAGAACCGCATTGCTAAGCGCGCAAAGGAACTCGGCTTGGATGCTATCCACGACACAGTTCACGAAATGGCACGCGACGAAGCTCGCCACGGACGCGGCTTCGCTGGTCTCTACAAGCGTTACTTCGATAAATAAATTCCATTTGAATTCCGACGACTGCCACCTGATGTCTCACAGGTGGCAGTTTTCTTTTTCTGCTCTCCAAACACAGAACCACTATCCTCTGCCGCGCAGTCGTCATATTTATTAGGAAGAAATATTCCCCATTATGGGGAGAAATCAATATCTTTGCGAAAAATTATTGCACAACTATGGCACAAGGAAAAGTTGACGCCCTGCTGGGCATTGTCTTTGGTGACGAAGGCAAAG
>NZ_CAUTBW010000033.1:0-28117 GCF_963536905.1 uncultured Alloprevotella sp.
CGTTGCTTCCCGATTGCGAGTGCAAAGGTAGAGCATTTCTGCATTCCCTGCAAGACTTCGCCGAAAAAAAATGCGAGAAAATTTCATTTGCGCCCATTTTGTCACTTCATAGCATTGCAAAATCGGCAGTAAAGCCCGTTTTTTCGCCGCTACCCCACCCCACCTTTTTCACTCCAAAATCTCCGTTTTTCGCGCTTTTCTCCGTTTCGAACCCGATTTCGGGCGATTTTTCGAGAGATAGCGCTCGTTTTTTGCCCTGTGAAGCCCACTTTTTTCTCGTCTCTCTTCATTTTGGGTCCGACTTCGGGGGATTTTTCGATGTCTCGTCACTCTTTTTCCCCGTTCTACCATCTATTTCCTTTACCATTCTCCCATTTTGAATCCAATTTCCGGCGATTTTTTCGATGGCACGTCACTCTTTTCAGCCCCGAACTTCAATTTCTCTTCGCTCCGTCCTATACTTCCCCATACTTCGGGCACTTCTTCGAGGGATCTCACCCTATATTTTCGCCACACTTCTCTTTTCGCACAGCGAGAATACTTTTCCGATTCGTGCTTCCCTTTCTCTCCCATCTTCCTCACCTTCATTTTCCATTGATTTCCTTTCCGCTCCTCATTCACCCCATCCTCTTCACTCCTCCCCCACTTTCTTTCTCATTCCTCCCCACTTTTCCATCTCCCTCCCCAATTACGCACGAACGCGCGCACCCTCGCGCATCACGTGCGTACGCGTACGCTCGCACCTACGCGCACGTCAGGAGGTTTTCGTTTATTGCCTTCACCGCTTCACCCACCTCTATCAATCCACTGGGCACCAACGTGTTAGGGGTGAAGGAAAATGAGAAGAAGCCTTCACCAAACACTCAATCATCTCACAATCAAGACATTAGCACAAAACACTCGATTTCATCCGCCGTAAACTTCATCTAATCACCGCAGTGAACCCCACCATCACCACCGTGAACCTAAAAACAAAAAACCTTCACCCCTTACGCGCTGTACCACAACCATTTGCGGCATACCGGTGAAGAGGTGAAGGCTAAAAACGAAAACCTCCTGACGCGCGCGTACGCGCGAGGGCAAAGCGGAGGAAAAATTCAGGTTCATCCGACATTTGGAGTGATATGGCAATCGTGCAGTGCATATAACCTCAGATGAAAGTACCTTTCATCCCTAAAACGATAGGGCACTCTCTTCATCACCTTTATCTTATTGTTGATCCCCTCCGCTTTCCCGGTCGATACGGGGCAGTCGTACCACGCAAGAATGTCGGCTCTATAAGCGATACTGTCCCCAAAACGTGTGTAAGCTCCAAAGTTCTTATATTTGTGGTGACTTTAAGAATCAAATCAAGAACAATGGAGCTTACATCTGAACAAAGATCGGAAATAATTTCCGAAATGGCCTCAAGTGAGGCAAGTTTTAATGAGTTGATGCGCGTGCTTTTGGATAGTTTTTCCAAGCAAGAGCGCGCCCTCTTCTTAGAGGAACATAAAGGTGAATAGGGCAACGGTTTCCGTCCTCGTCGTTGGCGTGGTCATGGTTGCAGTTTCCAACTTCGCATCCCTCGCACTCGCTCGGGTGCTTTTCAACCGATCATACTCGGCATCTTGGCTGCTCAGGAAAGCGAGCGTGCGCTGCTTTTTCATAAGTTGTATGCTCGTGGACTTTCCTGTGAAGACATCGCCGAGGTGGGGCGCTACAGCAAACAGCAGGTGAGTAGGCTCTCCGGAGCTTGTTACGAGGAGATCCAAGAGTGGCTTGCGCGCCGACTTTCCCCTCACTATTTGGCCATCTATATCGATGCCACGTTCTGCAGCACGCGTCGCGACGGGAGCGTCTCGAAGGAGGCTTACTACACGATGTTGGGACTGTTGCCCGACGGGAGTCGTGAGGTGCTCACGGTGGTAAATCACCCCACAGAAGGGGCAATTGCATGGGAAATGGAGCTCGAAGTGCTCAAGGAACGCGGCGTGGAACAAATCGATTTGATTGTCTCCGATGCGTTGAGCGGTATCGAAAATGCGGTGTGTTCGGCTTTTCCCACGGCGCTGCACCAACTCTGCGTCGTGCATTTCAAACGGAAGGTGTTTAACACCGTTTCCACCAAAGACAAAGTCGAGGTCGGTGAGGAGCTCAAAGCGCTCTTTCCCGTGGAGCATACCGACATGACTCCTCTGGCGGCTTATGAGAATTTGCGTACCTTTGCCCAACGTTGGGGCAAGAAATACCCGAGCCTTGCCCGATTGGACAGAGAACGCAATGCGGCCTATTTCACCTATCTGAGGTTTCCCGAAAATGTGCGTCGGATGATTTACTCGACCAACCGGGTGGAACGTATCAATCGCTGCTACAAGCGCACCTTGCTCATGTGGGGAGCGATGCCTTCACCCACCTCCGTGGTTTATCTCTTGGGCTCTGTTGCCAAAGAAAAAACAGAAGGGACGTATGCAAGACGACTGCCGTATTTTCGGGAATGGAAAATCAAGTAAAACGACAAATAAGAATCAACATCACAAATTCCCCTCTGGCTTGGGGTACCCCAAGCCAGAGGGGAAGGACGAAGGAGAATCTTACACACTTTTTACCTCAAAGATATCTGAACTAGAGAAAGTCATAGATTCTTACCTACTCCATAGACCTAGATAAACCAGAGCTATAGAATATTGCATTAGAGCAATGCAGCAAGTGATACGGGGAAAGATTTGGCGTTTTGCTTCAAGTTTTCGAGAAGAGCCTTTTCCGTTGCGTCAACTTGACCGTCAGTGCCAATCTTTTCCACTAACCATGCAGCTTCGTCAGCGTCAATCTCACCTGGAGAAACTTCATCTTTCAACAGGTAGTCTGAAATGGCTTGGACGAAGAAGGCTTCCCATGCAGCATCATTGGCTTTGCCAGTCACTGCATCGTTAAGATCGAAAAGGAATTCTGCTTCTTCCTTGTCAATAGTGCCATCAGCGTAAAGAACTTCTTTAAGCTTTGCTACTTCTGCTGCATCAATAACTCCATCAGCGAGAAGTTGAGTTTTGAATTCTTGTAGATTCATATGTATGATAATTAGAATGTTATCAAATAAAGGGGGCAACGTTCACTTTGGGAGGGATCATCCAACACCCCATTTGTCCGTTTGAACCAAGACTTCTTACAAATACAATCGTTGAACTGTTTCCAAAGTCTGATTCAAATTGCGATCCTTCGTAGGTACGCCAATAGCGTTGAATTTCCATTCACCATTACGCTTATAGAAAACACCCATTACCATAGAAACGCTACCAGCGAAAGAGGAGTCATTTGCAATATCGTATGTGGCAAAAACCTCATTCACCCTAGTTGGAGTACCTTCATAGATTCGAATTGAGGCGAAGGGAATTGTTTGGAAATCCTGTCCGCGGAAGCTATTGAGTACAAATGCAATCTTGTCAACATTTGCTGGCAATTTTGACAAATCCACAGTGATTACTTCATTATCCAATCCGTCATCGCCATCGGTATCTCCAGTAAGATCGTCACCACTATGTTGAATAGCACGGTCGTTTGACGCTAAGTGTCCGTACCAAACCTTATCTATAAGGTTATTTGACGCGTCAAATTCTGCGCAACTTGCATCCAAGTCTACAGCTTCTGTCTCAGTCCTACCAAAAAGTCCTTTTTTGAGAACAATAGCGCCCCAGTTGACACCGACACAGATATTGGTAAGCTTAGAACCATTCCCCTTTTCAAGATTGATTCTTTGTCCTTTTTCTAGTTTAATAGCCATAACTCTAGACATTATTGGTTATTGGTACTTTTTTAAGTAATCAGCGAGTCCGCCTTTCATACCGACACCAATCGCTTCGAACTTCCATTGGTCGTTGTGACGATAAAGACGACCGAATTCAACCGCAGTTTCGATGCTGAAGTCTTCTTCCAATTCATACTTCATGATTTCCTCGTTCGTATCAGTATTGAAAACGCGGATAAGAGAGTTATGAACCTGTCCAAAGTTTTGATTTCTTTCGTCTGCCTTGTGAATTGTCACTACAAAAACAATTTCCGATGCATTAGGAGAAATCTTTGAGAGGTCGATAAGGATTGTTTCATCATCACCTTCGCCTTCTCCTGTAAGATTGTCACCAGTATGCACCACTGCACCATCAGGTGATTGTAGGTTATTGAAGAAGACGAAGTGTTCGTCTGACAAGAGTTTCTTGTTCTCACCAAGAATAAATGCAGATGCGTCCAAGTCAAAGTCAACACCTGTATTTGATGAGTTGGTATCCCAACCCAAGCCAATTGTAAATTTCGGCAGCTCCACTTTAACGCGCTGCCCTTTTTGCAAGTCAATCATATATAATGCTTTTTAGTTTATTGCTCTGTACCTATCATGGTCGACGATGAAAACGACTATCGTTTATACCAGTTGTGACCATCGTTGTTGGAATAGTACAAACCTTTGCTTGTGGTCATCAACAAGTCTTTTCCACCATCAGCAAGATCTTGCAAGGTGCCCATTGATGATGTTGCTGCAAAGCGTAGATACCAGTTGCTACCATTGTTGTTTGAATATTCAACGGCATTTTTGGCAGGGTTGATGCGAATGAGCTCCTTGCCTCTAGTGATCATAAGACCCATAGTTGTTGAGTATTTGTTTGCTTATTCAGTCCCAATAAGCGTTTTACTTGTGGTTTGAATTTGAAAAGGTGGACTGAGAATCCTATATGTTTAAAATATAGTAATCACCTTTCAAATGTTGTATAGGTTATTCCGTTTTTCTGTCTAAATCCCTAGAGTTTATATTCTAGCTGGACACCCGATGAACTCCAAGAACTTTTCTAGAATGTCGTCGCCTTTTGGAGTGAAGAGTTGTTGGAAAGTGAACTCTACTGTGTCGCCTTTGAACTGAGGGTCTTGATAACGGAAGAAGTTCTTGTCCGTGCCATAGTTGTCCTTGCAGAAGGTGTACCACAAATGGCGCATCACGAAGTTCTTAAAATCAGATGACTTCCATATATAGTAGTTTTTGTCGGCGTCGATAAAGAACTCTCCTAGCAGTTGTTCTTCAGAATGAGTGTAGCGGAAAATGACGTCATTGATGGCTTTGAGAATGTCGTACCATTGATATGAATTTCCGCCTATTTCAATGTCGAAATTGTCACTATTTTCGATGTTGATGGGGACGTATTCCCAATACCATTTGCGTTGGAAGGCATAATCCATGGGGAAGGCTGGCTCTTCTCCAGTGGTCATTGTTGCCCAGATATAGAAATTTCTGGGGAGAGATATCGATGTTTTGGAGATACCAAAAGCACCCGGATTAAGTGCAACTGCTAAATTATGGTCTGTTTCTACGCAATCTTCGGATTCTCCATTTTTTCGATCGAGCAGGCTGTAGAACTCGCCAAAAATCTTAGGAACATCACCACGATGAATGTCTTTGATGATAAGAATGACAGGAGTGTCTTTGTGGCATGCTCTGTAGGCTTGCATAAAGACTTTTAAGTTGTATTCTAGGGTGGTGATATTCTTGTGGGTGTGCGTCTTTTCGGAACTTACGAAATCGTCGTAGGTGGTTGCAGGATGGAACGTTGTGTGAAAGAGCTGAAAGTCTTTTTCGTCTATTTCTTTTTGTTCACGCCATTCTCTAATGGCTTTACGAATAGCCATATCCAGAGCACAGCCAGGAGAACCATAGAAAATGGTCTGATGTTTATCCTTGTATTCCATTATGGTCGGTTCCCACGCTTTCGTCTTAGATGTGATTTTGAGTCTTCCCATTTTAGTATACTGTTTTTTTACCTCATTCTCAGCTCACAAAGATGTGAGCTGAGAACAAGAGTTGAGGTGAGAGTTAGAATTGAGTTGGATTAATCGAACTTCAGAACATTCTCTTTGTCAAAGATACCGTCTTCGAGAACTCTTCCGGCAAGTCCTTTCCAGCGTTCGAAGCAAGAGCAAAAATATTCCTCTGTTGGAAGAAGGAAACCTGCAACTACAGGATAAAGGGGGATGTCTGGATCTAATCCATATTCCTGAACGACCTTTTCTTTTATCATATTGTCGAAATCACGGTCGAAATTAAAATCCTCGGCTTCGCTCATCAACTTTGTGACGTTTGCTATATAGAAAGGCCCCTTTTCTTTGGCATACGCTTCAAGGTCTGCCATGGTGAGTACAGCCTCGTTGTAAGGATAAGTGTCAAAGTCGTAGTCTTCCAAACAGCCAACGAGTTGAGAATAGATGCTATTGCAAAACTCTTCATTAACACCATAAGCTGTTTGACGTTCAGGATTGAAAATCCATTGACCTATGTTGCGAAACATGCTGACAGCTGTACGTATGGCATCATGCTTTTCAGGAGTTTCATAATACTCCTCATCTCGGAGGTCTCGGAAGTTGGAGTAATCATCTGCTTCAATATATTGGAGGATGAGTTTAGATTTGCGTTCATTCAATCCAAGACATTCTGCGATATTCTCTCTGCCGCCAGCGTAGTCAATGTACCAATACAAACATTCTTCTACGGTGTTTAAGTCCAAGGTGAGGTCAGAACCATCTTCGTTTTCACCGTGCCAGTAAACTTCCCATGTGACGATATCAAGGATTTCGTCGCCATGCTCGAGAGCAAAAACCAGGGGCTTGCACTCTTCTTTAAATTGGTCAATATATGACATATTGGTAAGTCATTATGTATCGATGCCCCGATACTGGTTAATAATGTTAGCGAATAGAGTGTGCTTGACAGCTCGTTTCGCTGGTTCGCTGTGCAAATTTGCAGTTTTCTTTGTAAACCTAACTTATCCATTTTAGTCCATATTGAAATTAAGTGAGAATTGTGGTATTTGGACTGGTTTGGACTGGATAGAGGGTGCAGAAACTTGCTGACTCCGGTGTTTGGGAGAGTGAAAGTAGCCAGAAAATGCACTTTGCAGTGAGAAGATGCAGAATTGCGAGCAATAGAGAACCCTTCCCAAGGAAGAAGTTTTAGTGCTAAACGCTAATCCACGGGGCGAAGTTAGTTTTTTTTAGAGACGCCAAAATGAAAAGACAAAATCTTTACGACACTGCCGATTTTTTGCCTATTTTGTTATCTTGGGCTGTAATGCCATCGGATGAGTAACAGTTTGTAGACGAGCGAGAAAAGGGAGGAAAGGGGAATAAATTTGTAGGTTTGAGGTATATTTTGTATCTTTGTGGATAAATGCAAGAAGGCCGTTATTCGATTCGAAGCTTGCACAATGATAACTCGTAGCTACAAAACGCATAAAATAGTATGTCTTCACTCCAAAAGTTATGCCGTGAACTTGAAGCCACCGTTGGCAAACCTCTGAAAACTTCCAGGGATTTTAATCAACTAGCCCTAATGATTGCAGAGCGTACGCGCCAACCTATTTCGCCAACTACGCTCAAACGCTTGTGGGGGTATCTTAATGAGGAGAGTAATCCCAGACAATTCACGTTGGATCTCTTGGCGCGCTTTTTGGGGTATCGAGATTTCAATCATTTTGGTCAGCAGCAGGGAGTGGTGCAGAGTGGTTTTGTGGATGCAGCTGTGCTTTACGCAGACGAATTGTGTAAGGGAGAGAAAGTGCGCATCTGTTGGGCACCCAATCGCGAGTGTGTGCTGAACTATTTGGGAGAGCATAAGTTTGTGGTGGAGAGTGTGCTCAATTCTAAACTTGCGGTGGGCGACACGTTTGTGTGTGCTCAGTTTTTTCAAAAAGAATTGCTCATCGTTTCCAATCTCGTGCGTGGTGGAAAATTGATGGGAACTTATGCTATGGGAAAACAAGGTGGCGTGACGTGGATAAAACTCTAGAGAATAGAGTGTTAGAGCATTAGAGTGTTGAGAGAAGGTGCGTTAATTACTTTTGTTTTTATTGTCAAGTTCGGCTTGTTTCGCTGCTTTTTTGCGTGCAGAGGATGCCTCATAGTACTTCTGCAATTGCGCCATCCAGTGATTGCTGTGATGGTTCGTCGAATAAAGCATCAATTCAGCATAAATCGCGTTTTGAGTCGTTTCATCAAAAGGTTGTTCATAGGCAAACTTTTTGATTTTAGCATAATACGTGTCCAATACAGTGCCCATCTTTTTCTGTAGACGCATATACCCCTCATCGGTGTTCCAATCAGGGTCTTGCAACAAGGTTTGCATTTCTTTCGCATTGTCGTCAAGGATGCGTTTTCCACGTTCCAACGCAGCTCGTGACGCGTCATTTCCCCACCCCAACCCTGCATTCGGTGCTGTTTTAGAATCCGTGATTTGTGTTGAAGGAGATTTCGCAGGGGAAGCGGAAGGCGAAGACGAGGAGGAAGGAGCAGAAGATTGAGATGCAGAAGTAGGATTATGTTGCGAAACACCCTCGTTTTGCTGCGAATTGTTTGTTTCTTCTCCTACTTCTTTTTTTTCTCCTGTACCCAGAATATTCCTTTCATTTTCAAGCGTTTTTGTAGCAGCGTTTTCAGTTGCAAACCATTCAGGATTTGCTTTGCGCACCCATCCTCCACCGAGCATGATGATGCAGAGGCCGAAGAGCACTACGGCAATCCGTCTCCAGAAAAACATTTTCTCTGCAAGAAGCAGTTTTTCAGCCACTTCCTCCACGTTTTGAAAGCGCGAATCGAGCGAAGCACAAGCACGCTGCACCACACCTTTCGACCATCTTCCAAGTCGAAAATCCTCGATGATGCGTCCCAAACTATAGATGTCGGCGCGCTGATAGTTGATAGTGGCTGAAGCCTCCACGGCTTCTACGGCTTCCACTTCCGGAGCTCTGTAACCCACCGTTCCAGCAGGCACTTTCATGTAGTCGAAACTGTCGGTATCTGAGAGTCCGAAGTCAATGAGTTTCACGTTGTTGCCTCGGTGAGTCACCATAACATTCGAGGGTTTCAAATCGCGGTGAGCCGTTTGGTGTTGATGCACAAAGGCTAATGTTGTGATCAACTGGCGGATCACTCTCAGTTTTTCTTTCTTGGAGTGCGGTTGTTTCAGCCATTCTTCGAGCGTCACCCCATCAATCCATTCCATCACGATGCTCAATCCCAGTTGGTCCACCTCCTCGATGCTCACCACATTGACGATATTTGGATCTTGCAGCGAGGCCATAATATAAAACTCTTTGCGGAGCATCGACACAAAGGGTTCGGTGTTGCGCACCTTTTCCTCCAAACTTTTGAGCACCCACCAGCGACCATTGCGGCGCGCTCGAGAGATAATATTATATCCTCGTACCGCAATGGTGCTGAAGTCGGTGAAAACGCTACTGGTCTCCACTACCTGTTGTTCCATAAATTCAGAAGTTGAGATGTTGTCTTGCATGATTTTTACGAATCTACTAGGTGATTTAGACTTAAAAAAAACATCAGGAGCTCATCGTTGTTTTTTTGCAATGAGTTGTTGAATCCGATGGCTGATTCCCACGATACGTGCGATTTCTTTTCTTGAGCATCTTCTTTGCAGCAAGGCAAAGACTTGCGACCTTTGCTCTGAGGTCAGTTGTTTGTACATACGCAATACAAAGATAATTAATCTCCGAGAGTTCTCGAAGGGGGGACTCTTTTTTTGTATTGCCGGTATCGCTCTTCGGGGCTACGCGCCCCGGCCGCGAGGCCAACCCGCGGTGTTTTTCATGGATTAGAACCTATGAAAAAGGAAGGTTTCTTCCCTAAGAGGCTGGATGCTGCTACTTTACAATGCCGTTGTCCCAACTAGAGCGTATGTCTTTGATATTTCGTACTTTGTTTTGACGGCCCTTGAAGAGTGACCATGAACAAGAGACATAGAGCATGTTGCGAAATCCAAGATTGCCAATGGTGTTTGTGCCAGGAAGCACCGAAGAAATTCGTTCTTGATGCATCGTCTTACCGCTGGAGAATGCATTGCGCAAGCCTAAAGACAACGAAACCTTGTGCCACTGATAGCCGATTTTCACATCAGATACTGCATATTTGTGCACAAGTATCGGACCAATGAGCTGCTCCGAAGCAGAACGATAGTATGCCGTCAGGCTCCAAGCACGCCAATAGGCAGTGAGTCCAGTTTGAAGGCTGAAATAGCCGTTGCTAGTGCGTGAAGAATTGGAAATAGAGGAAGATTGAGGAGCAGCGGGGGAGAGATAAATCGATTTATCCCAAGAGAATTTGGGTTCTACATATACATTGACTGCACGATTCCACAGGTCTTGCGAAAAGTAAAGTCCAAAATCTAAGTGGTGTGTGTTGAGATGATTGCTTGTGCTAATCCAGAAATTCTCATCTCTCAATTGCACTTCTTGATCGGCAATGCGCTGGTGAGCATATTCGTGGTTCACATAGGCAGAAGCTGTGGTGCCGGCACGCTGAAAACTGAGTGTGAGCGCGTTGATATTGGTGCTAAATCCGCGGAGTCCTGCATTGCCGATGGAAAATATGTTGGCGTCGTCTTGATGAGGATAGGGCGAAAGTTCAGAGAGCGTAGGAAGCGTGGGGACTTGTTCGTAACGATAGTTGAGCGACCAAACGTCGTTAAGAACATAATCTAAGGATAGATTGGGCTGAAACGTCCAAAACACATGCTGTTCTTGCGATTCACCAAAGTTCTCACGGCTACCACCTATGCCCAGCGCAAAATAGAGTTTGTCCCAGTTTCCACTCCATTGCGCATAAGCAAAGTGGGTGGCATCGTGAAAGCGAAACGTTGCGTTGTTGGTGCCAAGATAACTGTTGCACGTGAAAGAATTGGCGTGTTGATACCCCACATTTAGCCTATGGCCGTTGGTAAAGGTGTGTTGAACGTCGGCTTCTCCGCGCCAACTGTATTTTTCGCCCTCCACATCATAAACATTATTGAGGAGAGATGTGCGCAGTCCACGTTTGTAGCGGTTGTTGAGCCACGCACCAGCCACAGAAAGGGTGAGTTTATCGGCCGGAGAAAGGGTTTCTTCGTAATAGGTACGGAGGTGTGTACGATTTTCTCTGCTGTGTGTCAGCGTGAAAAGATCGCTTGCGGAATCTCCCCACACACGCTCGTGCAGCGTGCGCTGTGGAAATCGCTCACTACTGAATCCGCCTTTCACATCGACAACTCGCTGCTTAGGAATCACTAAAGCATAAGTTAGCACGGCGTTATCGCTGCGGAAGTCATTGCCTTCGTAGCTTCCCGTTTTGGAGCGTTGTAGAGAACGGCCATCAGGGTATAAAAAATTTTGGTGACTTTCGTTGAAAGCCTTGGTCACGTCGTTTGCCTTGAAATTATATTGTAGACCTAGTGTAGCATTTCTATGAAAATATTTCGCCCAAGCACCGTCATCGTTATAACTGGTGGTAAGTGCATTCATCGCATTTGCGCCAAAGGCATAGCCATGATTAACCAAACGCGTACGCACATCAATGACAGCTGCTACGTGACTTCCATATTTCGAGGGAACAATAGTGGAGATTTCTACCTTCGCCACCATCTCTTGTGGCAACGTTTGCAAATTGTCAAGCGACGATTCAACACCATTGATGAGAACAATCACATTTCCCGAACTAGTCGTACTGATTATGTTTTTCTCCACAAGATCAATCTTCACACCGGGTAAACGTAGCGCAGAGAGCAAGTCAAGCCCATTGCTTGTATGTTGCCGTTGTAAGGAAGAAGGGAAGAGAATATAGCCACCGGTCTTTTTCACGATGCGTGCACTATTGACTACTGCCTCGTTGAGTTGCTGCACCTGCACGCTGTCGGCAGGTGATTGTGCTAGCCCCCATAATGAGAAGAGGGAGAGTATTCCTAAGCCAAGTTGTTTCTTCATAATATTTGTACCGAAGTTGGGAAAGATCATTGTATAGAACGGTACTTACCTGCTTAATAATCGATTGGCTACATTGACAGTAGGCAGATGGGGCGTAGAGTCAACCGGCAAGTACCCATTTAGGCTATGCGTTTGAAGCACTCTGCTTTTGGTGTTTCAAACTTTAGTTTTGTCTGAGCCTACTGTTGATTTTCTTCTTTCCCTCTCCTTCCGATCTGTGGAAGGAGAGGGAAAGAAGGGCAGGCGGCCGCCTACCAGAAAATAAAAACGACTGGATGATGCGAAGCAGAGCGCAGGAATGGTGCATGTATCACCTCTTCATAAACTCTTTGACGCGCTTGAGCGGGATGCCGAAATTGAAGTTGTCCGAGCCGTTTAATTTGGCAAAGTTCACCGCAACGAGGTTACCCTCAGCATCGATGACAGGGCTACCGCTCGAACCTTGCACGGTGGCAATATCATACAGCACCCTTTGTCCGTCGGGAAGTTGGGTCACCTTTCCACTCGTCATCTGCGCTTGGATACCGGTGCGCGTTTTGGCGAGATCCGGTCCGGCATTGTAGCCGATCATGTAGAGCGGTTGTCCCATCTCCAACGTGAGATCCTCATCTTCGATGGTGAACACTTTGGCATCGCCGGGCGTTCTCTTGTTTTTCAACTGGATGAGCGCCAGATCCACGTCTTCGAGATCTGAGGTTTTGATGACCACACAGGGATTTTTGCCCAAGAAATCTTCGACTCCCGTCACGTGCGTGTTGTTGTAGGCGATGCCCAGTTCACAAACCGAACTGATTCTCAGCGCTCGGGGATCGTCGAGCTCATTGAGTTGCTGAATGGCTTGATCGCATTGGTCATACTGGCTTTTCAGCTTGCTCTGTTCTTGCTCGATTTCGCTAATACGGGCGTCGTTCGAATAATATCCTTCCTCTACATCGTCGTACTCCTCATTGTAGGCATACTGCTCTTTGTTTTTTTCCAACTCGTCGAACCGGTCACTGAGTTGCTGCTTTTGATACTCGTAGTACTGCTGTACGGCGCGAAGGAGGTTTCTGTACCCGGCCTTGATGTTGTTTTCATCAATCGAGGGTTGTGCCACGTGGCGGTTGGTCATAATCGTACCGTTGTTGTCGACGAAGAAACCGGTGCCGGACATCCACGAGCAGTTGTTTCGGATCTCATTGACGTCGAGCGTGACGTTCTCCAAATCTCCGTCTTTGTCCAAATCAGAAAAGAACATGGACTGGCCGTTGGGAAGTTTGATTTTGTAGTAGTACTTATTGAGAATGAGCACTACCCCACTTTTGTTCTCGTCGAAGAGTTCGGCCTGCGTCAATTCGCGTTTGCAAGACGCGAACAACAGCAAGAGTAAGGCGAATAGGGGGAGAAGACGTTTCATACTGTTGAATTTAAGACGGGTGTCAAGGTGTTCGTTGAAAGGATTTGAATGTTGGGGCAAAGATACAAAATATTCCATCCTCCCCTCCATTTTAGGATAAAAAATAAGCTCTATTTTCTCGCCAATCGGGCCCCATCGCGCGCAATTGGGTGGCCGACCAAACGAAACACCGCGTCCCCAATAGCAATGGGGACGCGGTGGAAGATCTGATCGGTGCAGGAACGGGACGAAACCGTCGCTGCGCTCCGTACCGCTGAGGGGAAATTCAATAACGGCGCATGGTGGTGGTTTCTTCCTGTCCGGTGCGGGCATTGACGAAAGTGACGGTGGCCTTGTTGCCGGGCAGGGAGAGGAGTCCGCGCGTGGTGGCCGTTGCCAAGTCGATGGTGTCGAAGCGCTGCCCGTTGAGCGCCACGATGCGGTCGCCTTGTTGGATGGGCAATTTCTTGTTCCACACCACTCCGGCCACGATTTTCCCATCGAGGGTGGCGGTGGGAATCACTTCCCAGTCGGAAAGATAGACATCGGCAGTGGTTTTTCCGTCGTGGGGGAGGAAATAGAAGGTGCGGCGGCGGAAGTCGATGACGACATCGCCATATTCGAGCAAGCGCGCCCCGATGCGCGAGTCGTGTCCGCCGGTGGTGACGGCGGCGACGTTGCGGAAATCGAAACCTGCGACTTTGAAATGCGGCACCTTTACGCGGTGTTTGAGTGTGGGCGGTTCGATGCCCGATGCCCCCATAGAGAGGGCACCCATGGCGGAAGCCTGCGTGCGGAAGGCGCTGCCGGCTTTCGACAATCGGGCGTAGTTACGCACCGAGGGTTCGTAGAGAGCATGTGCACCGAGGTCGAACATGACGGTGTCGACCACCGCTTTGTCGATCCGCACCTCTATGAGCGGCACATAGGGGTCGGGAAGGAGGGGCGTGGCGCGCGAGAAATCGAGTCCCAGGCTGTCGGTGAGGGTGGTGAAGACAAAGGTACGCGTGGCACGGCTGAGTTTGACGATGCCCATCTGCATGAGGTTGTAACCCAAGATGCCATCTATGCCGAAGCGTTCGGTGGGGCTACCCTCGGGCCAGCACATGGCGGCGACGTTACGGAAGTCGACACTGCCGACGCGAAGCGAGTCGAAGCGCGCCATGCGAGCGGTGACGGGACGACCGTTGGAGTCTTGTCCGGTCTGTGCCTCACCGAGGGTGAGGCCGGCTCGTTGGGCAAAGGAATAACTCACACAACAGGGGGCACCGGTGTCGAGGAGGAAACGGCCGCGGGTGCCGTTGACGGTGACGTCGATCATGAATTTGCCGTTTTGCTCCACATAGGGCACGACAGCACGAAAACGCTGTGCAGTGCCGGCGAGGGGCAGCAGGGCGATGAGCAGAAGGAGAAGGCGGAAGATGCGCATAGGAGATGAATTGAAAGAAAAACAGCGGCCACTCCCCGTGGGGCAGAAAGCGACACGGGGAGCGGCGTGAATGAAGGGGAAGGCAGATCAGCGAGTGGGAACTTTCGCGATCTCATCGAGCAGTCGTTCGGTGGGATAGTAGCCCACGATGCTGCCGACTTTGGTGCCGTCGGGGTTGAGGATGAGCATGGTGGGAAAGGAATTGATGCCGAATTGTTTGGATACGGCCGGTCCCTCTCCCTTCTCCATGTCGATTTGGAGATTGACGAAACGAGCATTGAGCACTTTGCCCACTTCGGGTTGGGGGAAAACTTCGCGAGCGAGTTTCTTGCAGGGGCCGCACCAACTGGTGTAACAATCCACGAAGACCTGTTTGCCCTCCTTGGCCGCTTTGGCCAGCGCATCCTTGAGCGAGAGTTGTTCGAAGTTCACTCCGTCGTGCTTCTCGAGTCGATCGGCGAGGAATCCGAGTCGTTTGCCGGCTTCGCCGGGGTTGCGGGTCGCCGCTTCTCGGAGATAGGCCACGACTTGCTTCGTCTGTTCGGCCGTCATGTCGGGGAAGTCGAAGGTGAGTTCGTAGGACGGACGATCGTAGCGGAAGGCATCGCCCTTGGCGCGCATGAAGTCGAGCAGTTCGGCGATGCGCTTCTCTCCGCGCAACTGCGCCAATTTGCAGGCAACATAAACGACGGAGGTGTCGGGAACGTTGGCACGGCGCGCGTCGATTTGCAGTCCGAGCACGGCATCGGCGTTGTAGGGCGTGGAACCGGCGGCATAACCGGCGGCTTCGGCGTAGAAGAGACTCTCTACAAAATCATTGACCTTCTGTCCGTTGTTTTTCACGAACTCCTCTTTATTGTCGAGCAGATTCTTGTAGAGCGGACTTTCGCGATCGGTGATGAGTTTGGAGACGACGAACCAGTTTTCGGCTTTGGCGTAGTCTTTGGGTTTGAGTGTGGACACATATTCTTGTGCCACCTTGTCGAACTGCTCTTTATCGTCAGCGAGATTGAGGTCGTAGAGATAGGCGAGGAGCGTCTTTTTATCGCGCTTACCTTTCTTATAGGCGGCTTCGAGTCCGGGGAGAGAAGTTTTGGGCGAGAGGGCGCGCATGACATCTTCCTTGAATTCGGGCAATTTCTTACCGCCCACAATGCGCAGGAGGACGTTGCCGTCGGCATCGAGCACGAGGAAGTGGGCAAAGCGGCGAATGTTGTAGCGCTTGGCGACGGCTGCGTTGGCGCGCTTGCTCACGTCGATGTAGAGATTGACGAAATTGCGGTTCATGTAGTCGGCAAACTCGGCATCGGAGAAGACGTATTTGTTCATGCCGTGGCAGGGAATGGCCCAGTCGGCGAAGCAGTTGAAGAAAATGGGCTTTTTCTCTGCGCGGGCACGGGCCAGGGCCTCATCGAGCGTGTAGACATAGTTGAGTTTTACGTCGGCTTTGACGCGGTCGCCGTACATGCTGGGTTCGGGTTGTGCGACGACGGCCAAAGGAGCCAACGCGCCTGCTGAAAGACAGAGCGAAAAAAGGAGATGACGGAAAGACATATTGAGAATGGTCTATTCAAAAGAGGAGTTATCGGAAAAGAAAAACAGCAGATACTCGAAGCCGCCCCAAATCGGCGGCTCCGAGCATCGGCCGAGGCGATGGGCTGCGAGGGCCTCACTTGAGGTCCTTGACACAGCGCACGCTGTAGAGCACAGGCCGGTAGTTGTTGGCCACTCGACTGGTGCCACGCCACACTTTGGTGGTGAAATGGTCGGAGAGTCGGACGTAGGCGGCCGGAATGGAGTCTTGCAACATGGTGGAGGTGGCGGTCCAGAAATACCAGGCCTTGCCTTTGTTCTCGTAGAAGTTGCCTGCTTCGCGCTGGTAGAGGTTTCCACCGGTGCGGCGGGCGTCGAATCCGGTTTTTCCTCCCACGCTGAGCAAGGTGGCCAGTCCCTCGCCGCGCCAAGCCTCGTTGCGCTCCACCTCACGAGCGGGCAAACCGAGTGTGCGTTCGAGCTGTTTCCAGTCCTCGTCGGTGGGCAGGCGCCATCCTTCGGGTGCTACACGTTGTGCTGCCGCAAAGGTATAGAGAAATCCGTTTTTCGCCACATAACCTCCGTTTTCTTTTTCGGTCTTTTCGAAATTGGCCAGTCCGGCTTTGTGGCGCGCTTCGGGGAGTTCGGCGTATTTGAGGAGACGAACGGTGAGCGTGTCGTCGAAAGCGGGATTGAGGTACTTGATGTTCTCACGCACTTCGGCCACGGTCATGCGGCCGCGCTTGAGCTGCTTGAGGAAACCTTCGACCCAGGGCGCGATGGGAGTGCCGTCGACCTCCCAACCGTTGTATTTCGGATCGTGGAAGAGATGATCGATCACCTCGATAATGGCGGCGTCGTCGGGCACAATTTTGGTGAGATCGACGGGACGTTCGTCCCAGGTGTAAGCACCGTCCAGGCTATATCCGTTGGGCGCGTAGCGCAGATTTTCGGCCATCCAAAGTTGATTGCCGATGCGCACGGTGCGGTAGACGTTGTTGTCGCGAGGGTCGGTGAAGTTCTCTCCAGGTTGCACTGCGGAGAGATTATATTGCGTCGCTTTCGGTTCGTCTTCGCCGCACGATGCCAGGCAGAGCGCTGCGGCGGAGAGGAGAGCGAAACAGAGAGGTTTGAAGATAGACATAACGATGGGGAGATGAATGGGTGAGATCACCCGGTTATTGTTCGTTCAGACGATTGTAGTCGAGGTTCACCCCGAGTTCGCCGGTGACGAAGCGGCGCAGGATTTCGTACTTGGCCATGACAACCGGGAGATGTCCGTAGCGCTGACGGAATCCTCCATCGCCCAACCAAAGCATGGCCTTGATGAAGTATTCGCGGTCTTCGTCGGCATCGCGGGGGGCGAAGGCGCCGGACTGGTTCCAACCACGGATGAATCCGAAGGCACCGATCTCATTGAGCATTTTGTCGCGAATCTCGATGGCTTCGTCCTCACTTTCGACGGTGGGGGCTCCGCTGCCGAGGTCCTTGAGCAAGAGCGTCACCAGGTCTTCGTGATCGAAAGGCGTGTAGGGCGGCTGATCGTAAAGGGCATTGACCGAAAGGACGTAGCTCTTCTTTCCCATCTCCATCACGGTGGGGCAAGGCGAGGTTTCGTTGAGTCGTTTCCAATCGAGGTCATACCATCCTTTTTGACTGCTGACATCGGCAAATTCTCCGCAGAGTTCGCGGTTGGCCTTGATGCGATCGCTGACCATACTGTTGACGATTTCGGCGATTTGGGCTTTGACCGAATCGGGCTGGGTGATGTCTTTGACCTGTGCGAGCACCAGGGTACGGAAACCCACGTGGTAGACGGGTTTCTCAACCTTGTTGGCCGAAGAGACGGTGAGGGTGTCGGCCAGCAGGACGGAGAAGGGGCGCATGGGGCGGCTGATCTTGGCCAGATAGGCATCGACGAACTGCAGGGCGCGGAGCTGCTCTTCGGGGGTGCGGAGGTAATTATAACGATATTCGACTCCTCGGCTGTAGCCGAAGAAGGTCCAATTGAGATCGACCGTTTCATAACGTCGCGACGCACTGTCGGCAGGCGATGCGCCGCCGTGCACGGCCACGGTGTCGTTGAAATAGACGGGGACACCATATTTTTTATAGATTTCGTAGCGAGCATGCTGTACGGGATCGGCAGCATTGTCTACCACTTGGAAATCGCGCTCAAAGGTGACAGCGGGTGTGATGCTCTCTTCGCTTTTGCAGGCGAAGAAAAGCAACGGCAGGAGAAGAAGCAGGAGCTGTTTCATGAACGATGTAGCTTAATGGGGAAATGAGTGATGAAGGTCGAGCCAGCATTAGGGAGCGGGGCTCGGCGTGGGGTTGTCTTCGTCGTCGGTCGGGAGCACGGGCAGCGGTTTGGGCTGCTTCACCTCTTCGCGCTTGGGACGAATATTGTTGGGCATGGGCACCTTGTCAAATTCGATGACCGAGAGCGGGATAGAGAACGTGTGTGCAGGATCGCCGGCAGGGAGCACGAAGGTGTGCGTGGTCAGGAAGGCATTGGAATTGGAGTAGGCATTGAAGACGTGCACGATGCTTTTCTGCTGCGGACGCGTGGCATTCACGGCATAGCGGCGCAGATCGAACCAGCGTTGTCCTTCGAAGCAGAATTCGCGGCGACGTTCGGCGCGGATCTCCTCGACCAGTGCCGCTCCGGTGAGCGGCGTGGGCGTGTAGTCGGCGATGCGTCGCTGCTGCAAGCGGGCCAACGTGGCAGATGCCTCGGCATCTTTGCCCTGCATGGCCTGTGCTTCGGCCAAGTTCAGGTAAGCCTCCGATGCACGCAGCAAGAAACCGTCGGAGATGTGGTTTTCTCCCGTGACACGCTCATATTTATTGGAGAGCGATATACTGTCGGACAGGCCGTTGACGGAGAAGAAGACTTGTTTGCGCACGTCGGTGTCGACGTAGGAGTCATACAAATCGCGCGTGACGCAGAAATCTCCCGGTGCGCCGGTGAGCGACGTGCCTTTGTCTTGTGCGGCCACATAGTTGGCGCCTTGCGAGAAGAGGACTTCGGGGTTATTGCGGGTGAGGAAGGGCTTACCCATCTGGAAATCGGTGAGTGCTGCCAGTTTCACGCGCGGACTTTCCACCACGCGGCGTGCGGCTTGCTCCGCCTCAGTCCAACGCTGCATGTACAACAAGGTTCGACTGAGCAAAACACCCGCGGCTTCGGCCGACGCCCGGTGCAAACGATAGCGATCAGGTTGGGGCGAAAGCGTGAGCTGTTCGACCGCCAAGTTCAAGTCGGCAACGACCTGAGCATAAACTTGTCCTGTGGTGGCACGTTCGAACTGGGTCGGTTTGTCCTTGTCGTGCTCCACATGCGGTGTGAGCTTGAGGGGCACGCAGAGATCGGTCGCGGCCGAATCGGGACGATAGGCTTTTCCGTAGAGATTGGCGAGCGCCAAATAGAACTGGGCGCGCGCAAAGTGTGCTTCGCCCTTCACCCGGTGATAGAGTGCTTCGTCCTCTTTGGTGGCATGCGGCATCTCGTCGATGATGTCGATGATATTGTTGGCGTGACTGATGCGCGAATAGAGCGTTTTCCACGTCGCATCGTCCCCTGCCTTGTTGGTCGCTCCGTAATTGTAGCGCACATCCTGCTGCCAGGTGAAGTAACCGTAGAGCGGTGCGAGGGTATGCGTCCAAGCCGTGTTGGCAATGTTGCCTTGCTGGGAGGTTCCGGTGGTGTTGATGTCGTCGTCGAGTGCATTGACGAAGCCATAAACTCCGGCGTTCATGCCTTTGTCGACTTCGTGGCTGCGAAGATACACATCTCCGATGAGCAATTCGTTGAGATCGGTGACGCTTTTGGCCACGACGAGATCTTGCGAATATTGGTCGAGGAAATCGTTGCAGCTCACCGTGGTGAGTGCGAGCAATCCGAGGCCGAGAGAAAAGATATACTGTTTCATGAGTCGTGGCGATTAGAAAGTGATGCGCAACCCGAGGGTGTAGGACGGGCGGAGCGAGAGGGCGGTTTGGATCGAGAAGCCATTTTGGGTGGGATCCTGCCCTTTGAGTTCCGACGATTTGACAGTGAAGAGATTCGTCACCGAGAAATCGAGCGCGAGGTTGGAGAAAGGCATTTTCTTCAGTTGTCGCTGCGAGAACTGGTAGCGGAACGTGACGTTCGACAGGCGGAGATAGCTTCCCGACACCACGCGCACGTCGGCGTTGTCGTACATCGACCAATAGTTATCGGCGAAAGATTTGAAGCCTTTGAGTTCGCTGTTCGACGAGTTGCTCCAGTGGTAGCGATTGCGCTGATACTCCGGATCGCTGGGGCTGATGAGCGAGGGATAGTCCGTGTGGCGCTCATCGCCGGGTCGACGCCAACGGTCCACAAATTCCTTTCGCACATTGTTTTCCGACGAAACGCCGTCGAGAATATCCTTATAGAGCGCAAATTTACGGATCTTGTTGCCAAGTGCATAGTTGAAGCTGGCGGCCAACGAGAGTTGTTTGTAGCGCACGGTGGTATAGAACGATCCGCTGAGGTTGGGTTCGCGGCTTCCGCTGCGTGCCATGAGGAGCTGCATGATGCGGTCGAGCGTTTTGCCCTCGAGCAGATGCTGGCGATCCTTGTAGTCGTCGAAGAGCGGCAGTCCGTTGGTCGGATCGAGTCCGAGGAAGCGATAGCTGTAGAAGGTGCCGATGCTCTGTCCGTCGATCACCGCCGTACCGTTGAGATAGTCGTTGAGCGTGTAGTCATTGATGGATTTCGTTTCAATGCGGTTGTGCACCACCGAGTAGTTCGACGAAATCATCCACGACCAATCGCGCGTTTTGATGGGATAGGCCGTGAGGTTGATGCTGAAGCCCTTGTTGTAAAGGTCGCTGCCGTTCATCACGTAGTTGTCCACGCCGTTGACCGACGAAACCGGGGTATTGTTGAAGGCGTCGTGCGTGTGTTTGTAGTAAGCTTCGACGCCGAGCGACACGCGATAGTCGAAGAGCGCGAGGTCAAAACCGGCATTGAATTGGTCAGTTTGCTCCCAACGCAAATTGGGGTTGGGGAGTGCAAAGACGCGTGCCACGTTCTCGCCGTAGTACGTATCGACACTTTCCTGTCGGAGAAGCAGGTTGGGCGTCTGGTTGTCGACCATGTTGCCCGTCTTACCGTAGGAGGTGCGGAAACGCAGGTCGCTCACCACGTCATAGCGGCGGAGTGCCAACTCTTTGAGGTTGAGCATTCCCGATGCCGACCACACGGGCAAAAACTTCTCGTTGCTGCGCGAACCGAACTTGTTCGACGCGTCAAAACGCGTGTTGGCGCTGAGCGACAAGAGACTGCCGTAAGAATAGGAAAGGATGGCATAACCGCTGAGACGATGCGTTTTGTCGGCCTTGATCGAAGGGGTGTTGCTCGCCAACCACTTCGCGTAGTAGGGGAACTTCTGCACCTCCTCGGCCGTCATGTTCACATATTTCAGTCCGCGATCCTTGTAGAAACCGCGCGTGTTGGTGCTGAAGCCGTCGGTGTTCGACGTGTTCATTTCGTAACCCAGCGAGGCGCTCACCAGGTGCTTCTTGTCCGCTCCGAGTGCGTGACGCAAGTTGGCCTGTGCGCGCAAGGTGAAGTTTTCGCTCACGTTGCGTCCCGAATTATACACCCCACCGTAGGGCAAATCGCTCTTTCCGTACTGTCCGGGGATGGGATCCACACCGTATTCACTGTTGCGGAGCTGCGCTACGTAGTTCGATTTCTCACCAAACCACGTGTCGTTGTCGCTCGTGTTGCGCTGATAGGAAGTGGTGAGGGTGAAATCGAGGAGTTGACGGAAGCGATAGGTGAGATCGAGCGCAGCCATGATGCCGTTCGAGGAGTAGTTTTTCTCCGTGTTGTCGATCTCGTTGAGAATATTGTAGCGATATTTATATTGTCCGTCCTTGTCGGTGCCCACGTTGTAGGCGTGGCGCTGATAGTAGTAGTACGATCCGTCGTTGTTGAAGGCGGGCAGCGCACGGGTGGTGCCGTAAGCGTAGCCCAGCGGATCAATTTCGCCGGGGAGCTGCTCTTTCTTCTGCACATTGGCGTTGAGTCGCACATTGGCCTGGATCACTTTGGCAATGCGCGTCTGCATGTTGAGCGAAGCCGTGTAGCGGTCGTTGCGATGACGGAGCTGCACACCTTCTTCTTTGTTGTAGCCGAGCGAAGCATAGTAGCGCGCAGTCTCACTTCCGCCCGAAAGCGAAATGGTGTGGTTGTGGTTGAACGTATCGTGGGTCAACAGTCCGAACCAATCCGTGTTGGCCGTCTCGGCCTGACGCGCCTCAGCCACGAAGGTGTCATAATCGATCTGTCCCGTGACGTAGCGGTGATAAGCTCCCTCATATCCCACCATGGTCATGTGGTTGGGGAAGGCATAGTGGAGGTTCACCAGGTCTTGCCCGAAGCGCACGCGCTCCTGCGAGTTCATCAGATTGATATTGCTGTCGGTATATCGTGGACGGGCGGTGTATTTGAACTGCGCATTGTAGGTGATGCGGGGCGGTCCCGGCTCACCTTTCTTTGTTGTCACGACAATCACACCGTTGGCAGCGCGGGTTCCGTAGAGCGCAGTGGCGGCGGCATCCTTAAGCACGTCGACACGCTCGATGTCTTGTGGGTTGAGTCCCGAGATGGCGTTACCGATGTAGTTAATGTAGTCGGGGTCGTTGAGCTGTTCGTTGGTCACATCGACAGGATCCGACAAGGGAATTCCGTCGAGCACCCACAGCGGTTCGCGATTGCCGATGAGGGTCGACGTACCGCGAATGCGCATGCGCGCCGTCGCACCGACTTCACCGGAGTTCTGCATGAACACCATGTCGGGCACGCGCCCTTCGAGTGCCTGTTCGAGACTTGTCATGCCGGGCATGAGGATCTCGTCCATTTTTAGTGAGGTGATCGAGCTGGTTTTCTCGCGTGTGCTGATCGTACCGTAGCCCGTGACCACCGCTTCGCCCAAGCTTTTGGAATTGTCCTCGAGCATGAAATCGTAGTGCATCACGCCGGCTTTCGTTCCCTTCACCTGGCGTTGCATACCAATGTAGGACACGGCCACGCTCAGCCCTGCAGTGCTCAGCCCTGCGGGGAGATTGATCACATACTTACCGGTCTCGTCCGTTTGAACGGTCCAGGTCTTTTTGCCTTGCTTCACTCGCACATAGGCGCCCACGAGCGGATCGCCTTGTTTGTTGAAGACCATGCCCGTGAGCTGGTTGGCTTGGGGAGTCGTGGGCTGTTGAGCCGCTGCGGGGAGCGCAAAACTCAGCGCCGCACTCATCAGAAGACTCCCGACTAGCACTTTCGGGTGAGCTGATTTCCTCATGTATCGATGGTTTAGGGTGTTTTTATTTAAGAAAACCGCAAGATAAACAGCGGAGCGATGGCATATTCCCAAAGAATACACAGAATATTCAATTCGAAACGCAACGCCCACTGCAAAAATACAGACTTCGTGACAATCCGCCAATGTTTTACTTGTTTTTCTACGGCATAATCTTTTCCTTTGTCTCGTTTTCGACACTATATAATTGCGAAATTACCAATTTCGCATACTCCTCGTATGCAAATGCAGGCAGAATAACAAAAGAACGCCCGACCTTTCTTTGCGAAGGTCGGGCGTTCTTCTTCTCCGGCGGCAGGTCGGTTCGAGATCCTGCGCGATGACGCGCTGCACATCGGGGGAAAAGGCGGAAAAGCTCCCGTGAAATCCGAAAAAATGGGGAACTTTCGTCACTCCCCTCCCTTTTAATGCGCGGGCAGCTCCAACAGTCGGCGCACCAGCGGGAGCACCACGGCCGAAACCACCGCGCCGTTCAACGAGTGCTCCCCGTCGAACACCACCAAATGCTCCTTACCATAGTGTTTGGCGAAATCCTTCTGGTGATTCACCCGCTTATCGTGCTCGCCGAACAAGCCCCACACGCGCGCCTTCTCGGCGGCGTCGATGCCCTTGAAGAGTTGTTTTTCCAACTCGCGAAATTGGTCGATCATCGTGCGATCCACCTTGAAGTCTTTGGCTCCGTCCTCGCGTTTGTTGTAAAATTCGCGATGTCCCATGCCGTCAAACGTCAGCCGCTTCGCCATGGAGAAAGCAGGATTGATGAGCACGCGGGGAATGCCTCGCAACATTTCACCGTAGAGTCCGCCCATCGACGCGGTGACAATGAGATCGGGCTTTTCGTCGGCCACCAGTTGTCGGAGAAACGGCATCGCCTCAGCCGGCATGACGGGGATGTCAGGTGCCACCACCGTCACGTCGTCGGCATAGAGTTGGTCGCGCAGCATGATCGCCGTGCCGTTGTGCCCGCTCGAGGCAAAACCATGGAGAAAGAGTATTTTTTTCATCGTTTTCGTCTTGTTGTCGCAACCCGCCCGTGCGGGTCTTTGCGCGAAGTTATGCACTTTCGGGCGAGCACGCAAGGCCGAGCACGCAAAAATGCCCCCGCACGACAAAGGCGCACCCTTCCCTCACGGAAGCATGCGCCTTCTTCATGAGTCACCTTTTCGGCAAAGGCAACGCGCGTTGTCGTCGGTCAACAATATAACCCTGTGATACAACCATCGGCCGGGCAATCAAAACGACAAACGCATCCCGGCAAAGTAACTGCGGGGAGCCATCGGGCCGTAGATGTAAGCCGAATCGCGGGGATGGCCGCGGTCGAAGTCATCTTGATAGGCATCGAAGAGGTTTTGCACCCCGGCGTAGACTTGCGCTTTGTAGTAGCTGCGAATTGGTAAGGTGTATTGCACCTTGAGTCCGCATTCGAAGAAGACGGGCGTCTTGAACGTGCGCGGACCGAGCACCGTCACATTGTCCTGTCCCTCGCCGCTCATCACGCGGTCGTGGCGCACCGTGGCCGAGGGGCGACCTTCATATTCGGTCAAGCCCGTGGGCTTCGTCAGGTCGTCCTCGCCGTTGGCATCCTTGGCGTAGTCGGTCGGAATCAGGTGGCCGGCCAACATCGAGCCGGTGAGATTGCCCGTGAGCGAGATGTCGAGGTGCTTCATCGGCGTGAAGGTCGAAACGAAATAACCGTACACATCGGGCGTGCGATAGATGCGGCGCGTGGTGTAGGCGTCGTTTTCGTCCCACTGCTGCGCTTCGTTCCACTGACTGCGGTGGTACGTCACGCCGGCCTGCAGCGCCCAATACTTCGGCAGCGAGAGGCGGCCTTCGAGGCTAGCGCCCACCACCTTCGCACCCGAAGAGTTGGTGCGGGTTTTCACGATCACACCGTCGCGTTCCGCCTGCGTGAGGTTGAAGGCATCGTGCAGTTCGGTGTAGAACGCCTCGGCCGTGAGGTTCAACTGCCAGCCGCCGCCCAAGCGGGTGTACCAGTCGGCCGAAAGGCTGAAGCTGTTCGAACGCTCCTCGTGGAGGTTCTTTGCATTCTCGATCAAGATCAGATCACCGCCGGCATTGGCCACGTGCAAGTCCTCGTCGAAGATTTGCGGAGCTCGGAATCCGGCGCTGTAGTTGGCGCGCAGCACCCAATCGGGGGTCGGGTTGAAACGCACATTGGCACGCGGACTCAAAATGGCGTGGTCGAGCAGCGAATGCTTGTCCAAACGGCCGCCCACAAGGAAGCTCCATCGTTCCGTCTTCCACTCGTTTTGCAGATAAGCAGAAGTGGTGTGCACGTTCTGTTTGAGGTAGTTTTTGCGAAATCCGCTCTTGTCCTCCAAATCGTCGTGGTTGTATTCCACGCCCACGGTGAATTGTGAGGGCATGAAGAGCAGGCGGGCAAAGTCATAGGCATATTGCGCACCGAGCACGCCGGTGTAGCCCTTCGTGCGGCCGTAGCTCACCAGTCGCTTGTTCATCTCTTTGCTCTCTTCTGTAGTGAGAGGAGACGTTTTGGCCTTTTCGAGGAAGTCCGACACGAGCATTTCACCGCCGCCGTAGTAACTCTCGCGCTGCACCTTCATGAACGAAGCGAAGGCATTGACGCGATGGCGGGTGTCGTCGGAGATGAAGCTGTAGCTCAAACTTCCCGTCAAGTTGTTGTGACGCAGTTGTTCGGCTATGTGGGCATTGTGGGGCTCATTGTCGAAGAGATCGCCGCCGCGGCGGAACTCGCGCGTGTTGTGCAGCTCTGCTGTCAACCGCGAAAGTTCGCTCAGGCGAGCAAAGCCGCGCAAGCCCACGTTGTTCCCGTCGAGCTTCGGCATTTCCGAATAGCCGTCGCCGTTGCGGTCATAGGGCGAGCGGTGGTGCAGCTGCCCGAAGAAGGTGAGGCCGAACTGGTTGTCGTCCGTCACATAGGTGGCATTGAGGTTGGTGTTGTTCTCAAACGTGTTCAGCCCGCCGAGTCCGCGAATCTCATGCGACACCGCCGCCGAGGAAGCCGTGGGATCTTTCGTGATCACATTGATCACCCCGGCAATGGCCGACGAACCGAAGAGCGCCGAACCGCCGCCGCGCATCACCTCAACGCGCTCGATCATGTTGGTCGGAATCTGTTCCAAACCGTAGATACCCGCCAAACTGCTGAACACGGGGCGCGAGTCGATAAGCACCTGCGAGTAGGGGCCGTCGAGCCCGTTGATGCGCACTTGCGAGAAACCGCAGTTCTGGCAATTGTCTTCCACGCGCACGCCGGGTTGGAACTTCAGCGCCTGCGAGAGGAACGAACTTTGCGTGTTGTCAAAGATTTTGGCATCGAGCACATTCACCAGCGTCGGGGCCAGTCGCCGTTTCGTCACGTTGCGCGTGGCCGACACCACGACATCGCCGAGTGTCACCCCTTGCGGCACGAGTTCGAAGTCCGACACCAGCGTGGCATCGGGGATGGCGGTCACTTTGTGCGCCTGCGGTACGAAACCGGGCACGTCCACTTCGACCTCGAGTTCTCCGAGCGGGAGATTCTTGAGCATGTAGTGTCCCGTCACGTCGGTCGACACCGAAATGTGGTGGCCTTTCACCGTCACCAAGACGTGGGGTAGGAACTCGCCCGTGGCGGAGTTGCGCACATGCCCCACGATGTGCGCCGGTCGGTCGTCGGGAGCGGCCAACACCGTGCTCGAAGCCGTAAAGAAGGCGAGCAGCAGGAGCAGAAAGAGGAAAAATACTTTTCTCATATTCTATTTTTATATATTACGTTGTGGCCCCTTTCCGCCTTTCTCTGTTGCGGTGGTAGCCCGAGTGTTATTTTCTCATTGCAAAGTTCCTTTATTTTCACGACTTCCACAATACCCATAAAAGGGTAAAAAAAACATCTGCCAACGCGCCCAACCCTCCCGTGCTCACCGTTTCGAATCGTAAAATACCCACTGTTGGGTATTGTGCGCGTCACATTTATTTCAGTCGCACGCGACTTTGCAAATTCTTTCTCCCCTGCCAGAGCCCACCTTTCGCACCGAACCCCAACAAAAAAGTCCGACGCTCGCAGCAGCGAACGTCGGACCTTTACTGTGCCGGTGCTTTATTGCTTTCCGGCTATGCGTGTTGGCATGTCGCGGCATGCCGAGACGAGATTAGTACAGCGGTACTTCGGCAACCAAGCTGCGGCCGTCCACGAGTGTCAGCGTGAAGCGGAGCTTAGTGCAACCTTCGGCCGGCTGCTCCCACACCAACAGGCGGAACGAGGGCGCGTACAAAGAAGGCTCGGCCTTTGTTTTTAAGAGCCAATTGCTTTTTACGCTGAACGTATCGATGCGTTCTGCTTCGAAGTATTCGTGACGGAAGCCCTCCGTTGTGCGGAAGTTCGCGTTCCTTCTCTTGCCCTGCAACAAGGGACAGGAGTAGTTGCCCAGATCTCGTGGCTTTCCTTTGCGATCGATCCCGACCACCGAAAGTTCCTTCACCCCGAAGAGTCGAGGGGCCACGCCGATGGACTGCTGGAAAAGCGCATCGAGATCAGCGTTGAACTCTGCATCGCTTTCTTTTTGTCGGTAGATCGTGTCGCCGACGGCCACTACACGAAGGGAATAAGCCGACACCGACGGAAGGTTGTGCCGGCGAAATAAGGTCTTGCCTTCCATCTCGACGTGGAGCTGTCGGGGCAACATCG
>NZ_CAUTBW010000034.1:0-27172 GCF_963536905.1 uncultured Alloprevotella sp.
GCCAATTTTCATCGGTACTTATTCGCTCTTTCAGAAAGCAAAGTGCATTATTATCTTCTGCGGCCAATCTACCCAATATCATTGTTGCCAACATTCGGGCTTGATAGGCTTTGTGCTTGAACAATTCAAGTGCAAAATCAAAACACTGTTCTTTTGAGTATGCAGAAAGGATTCCATCAGCCCCATCAATGATGTGCTGGAAGCCATTCTCAATCTGAAGTATCGTGTTCAATACATTATGAATCTCCATTTTTATTTTTCTATAGCTTTTATGAGACTTGTTCAATCATTCTCGTGAGGTCACGACAATTATCATCAACGTTAGAAGTTTTTTTCTTAAATTGTACCTTTACAAAGGTAAGGAAACATATCTAATAAAGCAAAAAACAAATATGCTGGCTTTCGTTAAGTTGTAACGAGTATGGCTGCTGTGCGACGCCGCCGGCGTCGGAGGGGGCGTATTACTTTCCCACGGGTTCGCCCTTCGGGCATCACCCGCGGTTAAGCATGGGGTGTCCCCTCCGGGGACAGTGGGTGAGCACGCTATGCCGCTGGGGAGAGTGTACACGATAAGGGTGTGAGCGCGTATCCTTATGGGATTCTCAGGCGCGATATGGGTGCGGGCGGAAAGAATAAGGGTGCAAGTGGAAAGACTTATGAAATTCCCAAACGCGATAAGGGCGTTGGCGAACAGAATAAGCGTGCGAATGGATAGGCTTATTCTGTTCTTCAGTGCTATAAAGACATGAACGGACGCAATAAGGGTGCAGGCGGAGAGAATAAGGGTGCGAGTAGATAGACTTATAGGAATCTCAGGCGTAATAAGGATATTCACATTCAGCA
This sequence comes from uncultured Alloprevotella sp., assembly GCF_963536905.1. Taxonomy (NCBI): domain Bacteria; kingdom Pseudomonadati; phylum Bacteroidota; class Bacteroidia; order Bacteroidales; family Prevotellaceae; genus Alloprevotella; species uncultured Alloprevotella sp. The sequence goes on from NZ_CAUTBW010000034.1 coordinate 844, forward strand.
GAAAGCGCTCACTTCAGAAAATGGTTCGAAAAAGGGTTTAGAAGCTTCAGCGAACAAGATATGTGCCTGATTATCATGAGACTGCCATATAAAAACCGTTATTGAAGCTTCACTGAATGATTTTTTTAAGAGGTAATCATACTTTTAGTGGGTTCTACTGCGCGGAGAGTATGGGAAAATGGAGATCCTGAAGCTATAAAAATCCGCAACACCTGTTTGAGAGGTATTGCGGATAGGGAAAATGAGCTGTTCGACTATGTGGCGAACAGTTTTATACTTTCTTATCAACCTTCCGTCAAGATGCACCGTGCATTTGCTACGCGCTCTGCTGTGGGCGATGGCACGCCCTCGAGGGTGTAGGGAATGTTGCGTTGCTTCCATTTGAAAAGTCCCAGCGAATGATAGGGCAACACATCGATGCGCTGGATGTTTTGTAGCGGGCGCAGGAAGTGGCGAAGCTCTGTGAGGTAATCGTCGTTGTCGGTAATACCCGGCACAAGGACATGACGCACCCAGATGGGTTTTCCAATCTCGGAGAGATAGCGCGCACAATCCAAGATGTTCTCATTGGGATGGTGCGTGAGTTTCTGATGCTCCAGTGAATTGATATGTTTGATATCGAGCAAGAGCAAGTCAGTGTAGTCCATCAGCTTTTGGAATTTGCTAAAAAAAGGCTCTCGCCGAGTGAAAGGTTGTCCGCAGGTGTCGATACAGGTGTGTATGCCGCGCTCCTTCGCCTTTTGGAAAAGCTCCGTCAGGAAGTCGATTTGGAGCAGCGGTTCTCCACCGCTCACGGTGATGCCGCCATCTTTTCCCCAATAGGAGCGATAGCGTTCGGCTTTAGCGAGAAGCTCTTCGGCGGTCATCTCCTGCCCCTGCCCAGTTTCCCAAGTGTCGGGATTCTGACAATAGCGACAGCGCATGCCACAACCTTGAAAGAAAATGATGAAACGGATGCCTGGTCCGTCAACCGAACCGAAGGATTCCGTAGAATGAATGTGACCTGTCATATAATGATAAAGCCAAGCCCCCTCCACCTCTCTCGTATCGAGAGGAGTGCCCAGTTTTGTCTCGAACTCTTCCGATCTATCCGATCAGTTGGAGGCTCAAACAAGAGGTTCTGGACACCCCCTCTCATGAGGGAGATGGAAGGGACTTTCCCTTTTCTGTTAGTTTACAAATTCTCGTGTGCGTGGCGCGCAATAACGTCGAGCTGCTGCTCGCGAGTGAGGTCGATGAACTTCACTGCATATCCGCTCACACGGATGGTGAAGTTAGCATATTCTTCCTTCTCGGGATGCTCCATAGCATCGCGCAGTTTGTCGACACCAAAGACATTCACGTTGAGGTGGTGCGCACCGCGGTCGAAATAACCGTCCATTACGCCAACCAGCGTGTTGGAGCGTTCCTCATCATTCTGTCCCAGTGCACCCGGATTGATGGTCTGTGTGTTAGAAATACCATCGAGGGCATACTCATAAGGCAGTTTTGCCACAGAGTTGAGAGAAGCGAGCAAACCATTCTTTTCTGCACCGTAAGAGGGGTTGGCACCTGGAGCTAACGGCGTGCCGGCAGCACGGCCATCAGGCATTGCACCAGTATATTTACCATAAACCACGTTAGAAGTAATGGTCAGGATGCTCGTGGTAGCCTCTGAGTTGCGGTAAGTATGGAATTTGCGAATCTTCTTCATGAATGTCTTGAGCAACCAAACCGCGATTTCGTCAGCACGTTCGTCGTCGTTGCCATAGCGGGGGTAATCGCCCTCGGTCTTATATTCGATAGCGAAGCCTTCCTCATCGCGGACAGCCGTTACCTTGGCATATTTGATAGCACAGATAGAATCGACTACGTGGCTAAAGCCAGCGATACCCGTTGCGAAAGTGCGGCGCACGTTGGTATCGATGAGCGCCATCTCAGCAGCCTCGTAGAAATACTTATCGTGCATGTAATGGATGAGGTTCAGCGTCTTCACATAAACACCTGCCAACCATTCCATCATATCTTCAAAGCGAGGCATGAACTCTTCGTAGGTAATCACGTCGCTCGTGATGGGGCGGTAAGCTGGACCGCACTGCTCGCGGCTCTTAGTGTCTACACCGCCGTTGATAGCATAGAGAAGACACTTGGCCAAGTTGGCACGCGCACCGAAGAACTGCATTTCCTTACCAGTTTGAGTGGCACTCACGCAGCAGCAGATGCTGTAGTCGTCGCCCCAAACAGGACGCATCACGTCGTCGTTCTCATACTGGATAGAGCTGGTTACCACAGAAATCTTAGCAGCATAGTGCTTGAAGCCCTGCGGCAGGCGTGAAGAATAGAGCACAGTGAGGTTGGGCTCGGGAGAAGGACCCATATTCTCCAGCGTGTGGAGGAAACGGAAGTCGTTCTTCGTCACCATGGAGCGGCCGTCCATGCCCATACCTGCTACCTCAAGCGTAGCCCAAACGGGGTCGCCACTGAAGAGCTGGTTGTAGGAAGGAATGCGGGCGAACTTCACCATGCGGAACTTCATCACAAGGTGGTCGATGAGCTCCTGGGCGTCGGACTCCGTCAGCGTGCCTTCCTTGAAGTCGCGCTCAAAGTAGATGTCGAGGAACGTAGAGATACGGCCCACTGACATAGCAGCACCGTTCTGCGTCTTGATGGCACCGAGATAGCCGAAGTAGAGCCACTGCACTGCCTCGCGGCCGTTAGCAGCGGGGCGGGAGATGTCGAAACCATACTCAGCGGCCATTTCCTTGAGACCATTGAGGGCACGAATCTGCATAGATACTTCCTCGCGCAGACGCACCACTTCGTCAATCATATCGCGGTCGCCCAAGTTTTCCAAGTCGGCTCTTTTTTCAGCCACCAGGAAGTCGATACCATAGAGAGCCACGCGGCGATAGTCGCCCACAATGCGGCCACGACCATAAGAGTCGGGCAGACCCGTAAGAATATGATTGTGGCGAACGCGACGCATCTCCGTGGTGTAAGCATCAAACACGCCATCGTTATGTGTCTTCACATATTTGGTGAAAATATCGTGGAGTTGTTGAGAAGGCTGATAGCCGTAAGTGGTGCAAGCCTGCTCGGCCATTTTGATACCACCGTAAGGCATGAAAGCACGCTTGAGCGGCTTGTCGGTTTGCAAGCCCACAACTTTCTCCAGTTCCTTCGTGCCTTCGCCAATGTAAGAAGGGGGATAGGCCGTGAGAGAAGAAACCACCTCGGTTTCCATGTCGAGTACACCGTCTTTAGCGCGCTCCTGCTTTTGCAGTTCTTTGAGCATACCCCAAAGCTTATCGGTAGCCTCTGTTGGGCCAGCAAGGAAGTCCTCTGCACCGTTATAGGGAGTGTAGTTTTTCTGGATAAAGTCTCTTAGGTCTACTTCTGAAGTCCATTGTCCTTCAGCAAAACCTCTCCATTCATTTCTCATAATTGTTGTCGTTATGGGTTATGTAATATGTTTTCGCTTTTGCCCAGCTCTCTAAACAAGTGTCATGCCGCTGCATGGCTCGGTCACAAATGTATCCGACACAAGGTAGAGCGCTTCCAAGGGCACTGCAAAATTACACATTAATAGGACCTTTTGTGCTATTTTTATCTGGAATAAAGCTTATCATTCCTATGTTCTGATTCATTTTAACCCTTTTGCGGTAGTGCGCTCACTATAAATGATACTTGCAAATTGCAATTTATAGGATAGCAAAACCATTCTTTATTATTGGTGCATTCAGTATCCCCCGTTGTGGGTAGGAGACGATAAAGAGCGAGAGGGAGAAAAGGATGCACCAAATACGCATAAAAAACCGCCCGATTACTTGACATCGAGCGATTTTCTTTTTGCGCGAGAAAATGCGCCTTTTAGCCATCCGCGCGCGGATTCTACTTACCTGCTTCTCCGCTTTTCGCAATGACAGCTCAGTTCTATACTTCAAAAGCCCTAAAAAACTGAGATTTCCAACAAAAATGGAGATTTTTAGCTTCATCCTCTTCGTCCGTACAATAAGGGCGTCCGCCAACTTCCTTATTGCGCCAACCGACACAATAAGCCCGTCGGCGGACAGCTTTATTGTAGCGATGCGCGAGAGGCTTCGCCAGTCTCAGCAGAAGATGGCGCAATGGATTTTGAGGCATTCTCGGAAGATGAAAAGTAAGAAATTCGTTGATATTTTTCACCCACGAATGTTCGCGAAAAAGGCGAATGGGCACGAAAAAGGAATCTCCCCTCTGTTAACCTACATTAGGATTGGCAGAGGGGAGAGAGAAATTAGGCTAAGAACTTCTGGAGATCTTCATCGACGGTAGAGATGGTGCCCAAACCAAACTTCTCGATGAGAATCTTACGCACATTCTCCGACATGAAGGCGGGGAGCGTTGGACCTACATGGATGTTGCGCACTCCGAGGTAGAGAAGCGAAAGTAACACAATGACGGCTTTCTGCTCATACCAAGCAATGTTGAACACAATGGGGAGGTCGTTGATGTCGGCCGCTCCAAAAATCTCTTTCAGTTTGAGAGCTACCAGCGCCCAAGAGTAGGAGTCGTTACACTGGCCTGCATCGAGCACGCGAGGTATGCCGTTGATGTCGCCGAGGTTGAGCTTGTTGTATTTATACTTGGCACAACCGCTGGTGAGAATCACGCAATCTTTGGGGAGTGCTTCGGCAAATTCGGTGTAGTAGTTTCGATTTTTCATACGTCCATCGCAACCGCTCATCACAAAGAACTTGCGAATAGCACCACTCTTGACAGCTTCCACGATTTTATCGGCCAAGGCGAACACTTGGGCGTGGGCAAAACCACCTACAATCTCACCGTGCTCGATTTCCGTAGGTGCTTGACACTGCTTGGCCATCTCGATGACCTCGGAGAAGTCCTTGTGGCCGTTAGCATCGGGCAAGATGTGCTTCCAACCAGGATAACCGGTGGAATTGGTAGTGAAAACACGATCCTTATAATTGGCGTTGGGCAGTGGCGGCACAATGCAGTTGGTAGTAAATACTATCGGGCCATTGAACGTACTGAATTCTTCTTTTTGACGCCACCATGCGTTGCCATAATTACCCACGAGGTGCTTATATTTCTTGAGTTCTGGATAGTAGTTACCAGGGAGCATTTCGCCATGGGTGTAGACATCAATGCCCGTCCCTTCAGTTTGCTCGAGAAGCTCTTTAAGGTCGCGCAGGTCATGCCCCGTGATGAGAATACCAGGACGGTTGCCCACTCCGATATTGACGCGTGAAATTTCGGGATTACCATACGCAGCGGTGTTGGCCTTGTCGAGCAACGCCATAGCAGGAACACCATATTCGCCCACGCGAAGCACGAGAGCATAGAGCGCATCGGCCGTGGCATCGGGGTTGGTAATGTCGTAAAGAGCTTCGCTCATAAATGCGATAAGGCTGTCGTCGCGATGTCCTAAGCGGGAAGCGTGTTCATAATAGGCTGCTATTCCTTTGAGGCCGAGCACTACGATTTCCTTCATAGAACGGATATCCTCATTGGGTATGCGCAGAATGGTCTGACGGAGTCCCTCAGCATAATAGTCCTCGCGACTGCCAGTCCATGTGACTTCAGCCCAGTTGGGAAGTTCCACGCCGTTTTGTTCAGCCAAGCCGATGAGTTGTTGCTTGAGGAGAAGGCCTGTATCGACCTTTGCCATGATACTTTCATCATCGAAATTGGCACAGCTGATAGTGGCAAAAAGCGCGTCGACGATGAAATCGCCCACGGCCTGCTCAGTGGTTACGCCAGCAGTGCGGAGCAAATGATCAACAGAGCCCACGCCGCGAGCAACGGCAATGAGGAGATCCATATAAGTAGAGGTCTGTGGGAGTTTACCACACACGCCGCGAAGCGTACAGCCTGTACCTTTCACGGTTTCTTGACACTGATAACAAAACATTTGAGGTTCCATACTTCAGAATAATTTAAATAGTTATGCGTTAATGGGCGCAAAAATATGAAACCCTCATCCGGGCAATGGTAACAAATGTTATCTGCGTGTAGAATTTTAGTTTTTTTAGTACTGAGATAAGGTGATAGCTCACCAGCTTACGGCCGATGAGCCACCTAAGAGACGGACAAATCAGAGTTTGCTGCGATCCACGATGCGGATGGTTTTTCCTTCTACGCGGATGGCTCCTTCCTCTTCGAGCGTGGCTAAGACGCGGAGGAGGGAGAACTTCTGTATGCCAAAGGAATCGGCAATCTGCTGTCGAGAGCGCGTGAGCGTGATGACCTCCGACTGCTGTTTGCTGGCAATCTGCTTGAGCAAAGAAACCACTTTTTCGCGCACGCTGAAAAGAGCCAACACGCGCATCTTCTGAGTAAGGAAATAATTGATTTGTGACAGAACGAGGATGAAATTGGTGCGGATACGCTCGTTGCTGTCGATGAGGCGTTTGAGTTCGGCAGGCGTCATACGGAAAATGCGTGTAGGTTCTTCGGTCTCCACACTCACGGGCATCTCACTATCTGGCACAAAGATGAGAGCAGGAGCCATCAAACTACCTGGTCCTCGATGGTCCACTTCAACAAACTTTCCCGAAAGTCCTACCATACGGGCTGTCATCTGTCCGCTGACAACGATGTCAGCATGGCGACAAGGCATACCGGCCAGCACATATATATCCTTTGGTGAATAGTCCACCAGTTTGTAATGAATCTGAGAAAGAAGTTCAGCCATTTCCTGGCTGGAGAAGCCTTTGAACAAAGGACAGAGGCGAAGAGCCTCAATGAGTTGAGAATTTTCCATATCGCGTTGAACAATAGGATAAAAAAAAGAAACGCCGCTCGCAAGGAGTGACGTTTCAAAGCTTTTGTGCAAGAAATCGGAATTACTTGCGAAGACCGAGAGCCTTGATGATGGCACGGTAGCGCTCGATGTCGCGATCCTTCAAATAATTGAGGAGGCGGCGACGCTTACCAACCAACATAACGAGGGCACGTTCAGTACTATGATCTTTACGGTTGGCCTTCACATGTTCCGTCAAGTGGGCAATACGGTATGAAAACAATGCAATCTGGCTCTCGCAGGAACCAGTATCAGAGTTAGACTTTCCGTACTTGCCAAAGATCTCTTGTTTCTTAGCAGAATCTAAGTACATAGTTTGTAATGAAATTAAATGATATTATAAATGTGCTCTCCGAGGAAAGCGGGTGCAAAGTTAGATAAAATTATTGGAGCAACAAGAAAAATACGGCGAAATAATTGATTTTCTTATCTCTATGCTGCTCAAAAGTATGATTTATGAGCGTTGGTGCTTCCAACGTTTATGACTCCACAGCCAAATTTCGGGTTGGCGGCGGATGGTGGTTTCTAAGCGTTGCATGAAATCGGCCGTGAGCTGCCAATCGGGGATTTCGTGGGAGTTGTTGCTCATCAGTTCAAAAGTGGCTTCATAGTGGCCTCGACTTTTCCGCTCTACATCAAGGTAGACGAAAGCGGCATTGAGTTTTTTGCCAATTCGCTCCGCACCTGTGAAGCAAGGGGTGTCCTGATGGAGAAAATCTACCCATTCATGGATGTCGACGGGCTTGGGACTCTGATCGGAGATAAAGCCGCAAACCACCTTTTTCCCTTCCGATTTGAGGCGAAGAATCTCGCGCAGAACGAGGTTCTTATCAATGTTGTGAGAACGGAAATGGCGGCGAAGCTTCAGAAAGAGTTCGTCGAGGAAGTGATTACGGATGGGTTTGTAAAGTTGGCAGGGATAAATGCCTTCACTAAACCAGACACCAAGCGAAGAGACCCATTCCCAGTTGCCATAATGGCCGAGATAAATGAAGACAAAGTCGTGGTCGCGGAGGAGGGCTTCCACCTCGGGGATATTGGTGAAAACCATGCGCCGGCGTATCTCGCTCACAGACATGGAATAGAGCTTGAGCGTTTCAAAAATATAGTCGCAGAAATAATGGTAGAAACCATTGATGAGGCGGTTTCTCTCCGCTGGCGTCTTCTCGGGAAAGGAGCGTGCAACATTGCGGCGCACCACAGCAAGGCGGTAGCGCACTACATAGCGAACGAGAAAAAATAAGAGGTCGGAGAGAACGTAGAGCAGCCCTAAAGGTAGGCATGAAAAAAGCCATACGCAACCAAAACCAAACTTATAGAGAAGATTCTTCATAACATGATAAGGATTGAGAAAAGAGGCCTAAAGCTCATCGAGTGCACGGCGGCGCTGCGATGTGAGTTGCTTGAAACGCGTGGGCGTGAGTCCTGTTTGTTTCTTGAACTGTGTGCTCAAATAAGCTGTAGAGGAATAGCCCAGGCGCACCGCAATGTCGGAAAGCGGGAGTTCGTTGTAGACAAGAAGTTCCTTGACGCGTTCGATGCGATGGGCAATGAAAAATTTCTCCAGCGTTTGCCCTTCTACAGCAGAAAAGAGATCGGAGAGGTAATGATAGTCGAGATGTAGGCGTTCTTGCAGAAAATCAGAGAGCCGAAGATGGGAAAGACCGCTTTCTGCTCGAGCGTAGATTATCGTTTCCCGCTTGATGCTCTCGATGAGCTGCGAACGGCGGTCGCCGATAAGTTCAAAACCCATCGCCTCAAGTTCTGCACTCAATTTCTCTCGCATCTCAGGTGAGATGGGGGCGGAAAGCACCACTTCACCCAAGCTGACGGACTGCACCTCAATGGCGTTGCGCTGCAAGATGTTTTCGACAGCCATGATGCAGCGGCGGCAGACCATATTCTTTATGAAAAGTGTGCTTTGCTTGGAGGTGTGAGGCATAGGGAGGGATTTAGTGCAGCTTCAGACTATCATATTGCTTGCAACGATACACATTTGTTTCGCGCTGTTCGAAACCCAAACTAACGTAGAGATTATTTGCCGCCATGCGCGAAGGACGCGAGGTGAAATTGACAGAGTCCGCGCCATGACGAAAGGCTTCACGAGCAGAGCGCAATATGAGAGCTTTGCCAAATCCTGCTCCACGCACGGAGGTGTCTACTACCAAATCCTCCGCCCAGCCTTTTGTGCCTGTGGGGGATGCGGCTAAGCAGAGCGTAATGGTTCCAACGAGTCGCCCATCGGGAGTAAAGGCTACATAAACCCATGTGTCGGGTCGTTGTAAAAGGGCTATGATTTCGTTGTCAGTGAGGGGGCGCACTTGTTTCGATAGTTGGGGAAACAAGGCATTGAACTGTTCTAAGAGAGGAGTATCGGCAGGTGTGAGCGGGCGGATGTCGTGACCGTTTAGCTTATCGAGCAAGTCCGATACATACCCCTGTCCGTCAATCCAAAGTTCGGGAGCAATTTCTGCCAAAGGTTCTAAAACGAAGCGTCGCTCGGAGAGATGAGGATGAGGAAGTTGCAGCTCCGCCGTATTCACGGATTCGCCATCAGAACAAAGGAGGTCGATGTCGATAATACGGTCGTGATACACACCTTTGAGGCTCTTCTGCGTCCGTCCCATCTCGCGCTCAATTTGTTGTGTAAGTGGCAACAACTCGATGGGAGAGAGTGAGGTACAGAACGCAGCTGCGGCGTTGAGGAACTGATGTTCTGATTCAAAGCCTACAGGAGCAGTTTCCCAGAAAGCAGAAAGGCGCAGCAATGTGCCCACCCGCTGCTCTAAGAGTGTCACAGCGCGCTCCAAGTTCTCCCGACGGTTGCCGAGATTAGAACCCAGACCTATATAGACAGTACTCATAGCCTCGTGGATGTCTTACGCGGTGCTCTGCTTTTAGTCTACAATCAGCATTGCATCGCCGAAAGGACCGAACATGTACCCTTCTTTGATAGCTTCCTCATAGGCTGTCATCGTTTGTTCGTAGCCGCCGAACGCCGTAGTTAGCATGACCATTGTGGATTCGGGCAAGTGGAAATTGACAACCATAGAGTCGGCCACAAGGAAATCATAAGGTGGGAAGATAAACTTATTGGTATGTCCCTCAAACTCGCGGATGCGGCGGTCTGGACCCACACACACTTCCAAAGCGCGTTGTACCGTTGTACCGACAGCCAGGATGCGGCGACCTTCGTCCTTAGCTTTGTTGACAGCTGCGCAGCATTCCGCGCCCACTATCATCTCTTCGCTTTCCATCTTGTGTTTGGTCAGATCTTCAACATCTGTAGAACGGAAATTGCCAAGTCCGCAATGGAGCGTGAGGAAAGCCGTGTTGATATCTTGTATCTCCATCTTCTTCATCAGAATTTTGGAGAAGTGCATACCAGCAGTAGGTGCAGTCACCGCGCCCTCATGACGAGCAAAGATGCACTGGAAGTTTTCAATGTCTGACTCTCGATTCTCGGGGGTGCTAACGTGTCCGGTGAAGCGAGGGATGGGAGCTTCGCCGAGAGCGTAGAGGGAACGCTTGAAATCTTCATGCTCCCCCTCGTAGAGGAAACGGAGCGTACGGCCGCGGCTGGTAGTGTTGTCGATAACTTCGGCCACGATGTCCTCAGCTTCGCCAAAATAGAGTTTGTTGCCGATACGGATTTTGCGCGCTGGGTCTACAAGCACGTCCCAGAAGTGTTGCTCATGGTTCAATTCGCGAAGCAGAAACACTTCGATGCGAGCTCCTGTCTTTTCCTTACGTCCATAGAGGCGGGCGGGAAACACCTTTGTGTCGTTGAAAACAAAAAGGTCGTGGGGCTGAAAGTAGCTCAAAATGTCGCCAAACTGCTTGTGCTCAATTTCTCCCGTTTTGCGGTGAAGCACCATCATACGGCAATCGTCGCGATGAGGGTTCGGATCCGGAGCTATCTGCTCTTGAGGGAGGTCGAACTTGAATTGAGAGAGTTTCATATCTTTTCTGTTTATGTTTTTCTCCTGCCCGCTTCTTCATGGTTACGGATGGGAGTTTTGTTTCTATTATTGTGAGTATGCTTTAACCTAAAGTGGTGAGGGGTTCCTCGTCCAGACAGTTGGCAGGCGTAAGGAAAGGAAATTCGGAAGGTATTGGACCAGATGGTGGCTCGGTTTCGAGAGTCTGCCCCTCCAACCAACGCTCGAAGTCTTCCATCTTCCAGCAATCTTCCACGCGGATGTCGCCCACACGAGTACGGCGCAGCGAAAGCAGGTGTGCACCGCTGCCGAGACGCTCGCCGATGTCGCGACCTATGGAGCGGATGTAAGTGCCTTTTCCACAAACAACGCGGATTTTTAGATAATCGGGTAGGCGCATTTCTAAAAGCTCTATTTCTTCCACACGGACGGATTTGGCTTTCAGAGGCACTTCCTCGCCATTACGCGCCAGTTGATAGGCACGATCTCCATTGATTTTACAAGCAGAATAAGCGGGGGGAATTTGCATAATATCGCCCTCGAGACTATGCAGCACTTCGCGCACCATAGCTTCGGTGATGTGTTCTGTGGGATAGGTCTGATCAACGGGATGTTCCAGATCGTAGCTGGCCGTTGTTTCGCCCAAACGCACCTCAGTAATGTATTCTTTGGTATGAGTTTGCAACGACTCGATGATACGTGTGGCTCTACCGGTACAAATAATGAGTGTACCAGTGGCTAAGGGATCGAGCGTACCAGCATGACCCACGCGGATTTTATGTCCCGTCATGCGCTTAGTCAGCAACCAGCGAAGATGCCCCACCTCACTGAAAGAGGTGGCTCTGTAAGGCTTGTCGAAAGCCAGAATTTTTCCGTCGAAGAAGTTCAAGGCAGAAATATGATAAGGAATAATAATGTGCTAATATACTTTTGGGAAATGCTCCGAAGAGAGTTTTCTTTAATCGGCCATAGTGAGCGGATAGCCGCAGAGAGCTATTCCGAAGATGAGTAGGCCCACAATGATGCGATACCATCCGAAGGCTTTGAAACCGTACTTCGTCACATAGTTGAGGAAGAACTTAATGGCCAGAATGGCAACGAGGAAGGCGATGACATTACCCGCCAGCAAGAGCGTGAGATGATTACCCTGCAAGAGAGCATCGCCAGTTCCGTCTTTCAGGAGGTCGTAGACTTTCTTACACGTTGCTCCAAACATCGTTGGGACGGCGAGGAAGAACGAAAATTCGGCGGCTGCTTTGCGCGTCAACTTCTGTTGCATACCGCCCACGATGGTCGCCATCGAACGAGAGGTGCCGGGTAGCAACGCGGCGATACACTGATAGAGACCCACCATCAAGGCGCGCTTATAGGTGAGCGGCGTTTGTTCACTGCCTTTATTGAAAAGTTTGTCGCAATAAAGCATAAACACACCGCCAATGATGAGCATCGCCGCAACGGTATTTACACTACCGAGATTTTCGTCAATGAAATCGCCCAATTTGAGCCCCACGACAACGGCGGGAAGTACGCCCACGATGAGTTTCAAATAAAAAGGCCAGATTCGTCCCCACCAAGAGGTGTTTTTCCCTACTTCAACGGGCGGGTTGAAGAAGCGACGCCAATAGAGGCATACGACGCTCAAGATTGCGCCAAACTGAATGATAACGGTGAAGGCTTTAACAAACGGCGTGCTCTCCATGTGGAAGAGCCCCTCCGTGATAATCATGTGGCCTGTTGAGGAAACGGGCAAAAACTCCGTCAAACCCTCAACAATACTAAGCACAATAGCTTCGAACCAATTCATATCGGCCGAAGCTGTAAGTAGAGATATGTCGAACATAATGATAACTCCTAACGTGTTTACTTCTCCACTGAAGTAGTATTATCCTCTTTGTCACTCGGACGGCGGATGATGCCCACAATCATAAAGAGATAGCCGAAGAGGCAAACAACGGGAGCTACCTTGATGCGCATTGCGCTGAAAATATCGGGGTTAAAATGTGTGGCATCAGAGCCTTTTCCAGACATGAGTATCATGCCCAAGATGACGACAGCCATACCGATGGCTAACAGAATGAAATTGGTGCGATCAAACGCAAATACGTGTTTCTTTTCCATTGTTGGAAATATGTTTTTTTGATTTTTCCGAAAATTTATTTGAGGTACATCTGTCCTTCACTCATGCGCAGATAGCGGTTCACGCAAATGTAGGCACACGCCAAGGTCATCACCAAGCCGCTCACAAAGATAGTGCCTATCGTAGCGCCTACAATGATTGGCGTAATCAGACTACCAATGTAGAGATCCTGCATCCACAGCAGATAGATGCCCACACCGATAAGCCCACTGGCAATAAGGGCTGAAATCAGACCTATCGCAAAGGCTTTCCACATAAAGGGGCGGCGGATGAAACTCCAGCGAGCTCCCACAAGCTTCATCGTGTGAATGGTGAAGCGGCGGGCATAGATGCTCATGCGTATCGTGTTGTTGATAAGCGCAAAAGAAACAAATGCTAAGAGTACGGCCAGCACGAGCAAAACAAGGCTCACCGTGGGAATCGTCTTGTCAAGACTGCGCATCTCCTCGATGGGATACACCACATCGGCCACGCCAGCGCGTTGCTTCAAGATGGGCACAAAACGTTTTAGGCTGTCCAAGTTGGCGTATTCTGCTTTCAAATACACATCAAACTCGGCTGGAATCGGATTATAATCTAAAAAAGCCTCGGGCGAATCCTCCATCACTTCCGACACTTGCTTCGTTCCTTTCTCTTTAGATACGTAGCTGGTGCGCAGCGTATAGGGCTGTTCGCGCAGATAACGCTGAAGGAGGTACAAATCCTGTTGCGACAAATCGTTATTGACCACTACGGCCACAGGCATTGTTTCGCGAACATCACGGCTGAAATTATTAGCGAAGAGAACGAAGAAAACCACGATACCCATCAAGATGAGCACCATCGTTGTACTGATGCAGGACGTCACCGTTGCAAAGCGGCCGCCAATATGCTTTTTTCTTTTGCTCATAGTTTGTATTTTTCGTCTAAAAGAATCTACATAAGAACCCACTAAAGGGAAATTGATGCAAAAATATAAATATGTAAGGAAACCGGCAAAAGAATGTGTATATTTATATGATTTTTAGAAAATCATATAGGACTAAATCCTTAATCTTTTTGAGTATTCTTTTCATTCAACAAAAGTCCGTGTTTTGCATTCAAAGGAGATATTACGTTTTCACCAGTTTTTGCTTCTAATTCAAGACGTGCATTACGTGCGATTTCCCCTCCTTGACGAGCCACGTTACTATGGTCATTCATCGTTTCTGGATTAGTTGTTTCCGAAATACGTTTTGTCGACAACTCTGCTAACATATTAAGAACCAACTCTGTATTAGTCATATTATCACGTAGATTCTCTTTCTTTAATCCCTTAAATTTCTTATACTCTTTAGCTGTTTTACCTGCCCATGTTTGGTAAATAATATCTGTTAAAGATGCAAATTGCAATCCCTCTTGTAGTCCACGTTTCTTCCATTCATCAGTAAGTTCTTTTCGTATTTCTGATACTCTTCAAACGTTGATTGATCCAATTATCGGAATACCCCAAACGTTTATAATCACTCATCGCTTGCTCTATCGATAACTCTGGATCTTGCATCTGATCCAAACGCTCACGTGCCACTTGTGCAATCCACAACTTAAAAGGTTCCGCCTTTTGGGAAGGTACTGACTGTATCAGCCTGAAAAGTTGTTCTGTATCAGCTACATCTGTTAGTCGCATTTTACCATCTGCGGCACGCATTTTCAAACCGTGACAATTTGTCACGGTTTCATTCCCTTCTTGTTTTAGACGCTGTTTCAGTTTCCTCCAATAAGCAGCAGGATCTATACTATCCGTCAATATAGCAATAGCATCCACAATGGAAAAGTACCATTTCTCTTGTTTTTCGTCCCAAAAAGTACGTACTTTTTTTTCTTCAAACAGCTGTATGGATTGCTTTTTATTCATATTTTTTCGTCTTTCTAATTTCCTCTTTTATCGTGCACCTTGCAGAAATAGCTTTATCTATTTACATTTCGACCCAATCATTATTATCTGTGATTGTAATAATGATTGGGTCGAAATGACTTCTTATATCGCCACACCCTTCAGCGTGGCACTGCTACTTTCCGTTATGCGAACGCGTACGAAGTCGCCAATGTGGTGCGTTCCGCGGTCGATGATGACCACTTTGTTTTGCTCCGTTCGCCCGAAGAGTTGGTCGCGGCTGCGCTTGCTCACACCCTCCACCAGGATTTCAAATTCTTTTCCTTCGTCGCGCTTATTGCTCTCGGCACTCAGTTCGTTCTGAAGCGCGATGAGTTCGTTAAGGCGGCGGATTTTAGTTTCTTCTGGAATATCGTCGGGCAAGTGCTTAGAGGCGTAAGTACCAGGTCGCTCGCTGTATTTGAACATGAATGCACTGTCATAACCGCACTCGCGCATCAGCGAAAGGCTCTGTTGGTGATCCTCCTCCGTCTCTCCACAATAACCCGCAAAGATATCGGTGCTCAAACCGCAGTTGGGAACGATGCGGCGAATGGCAGCTACGCGATCTAAATACCATTCGCGGGTGTATTTGCGATTCATACGCTTCAGTATCACGTCCGACCCGCTCTGCACGGGAAGGTGGATGTGGCGGCACACGTTGGGTTCTTCTGCTATGACGCGGAGCGTGTCGTCGCTCATATCCTTCGGATGAGAAGTTGTGAACCGCACACGCATACTGGGGACGGCGCGCGCTACGGCACGGAGCAATTCGGGGAAACCGAGCGTTCGCTCTCCATCCTCACTCACCCATTTATAGCTATTGACATTCTGACCGAGCAGCGTAACCTCTTTGAAACCTCGAGCATGGAGGTCGTTCACTTCTTGGAGAATACTCTCCAAATCCCTGCTACGTTCACGCCCACGAGTATAGGGCACGATGCAATAGTGGCAGAAATTGTTACATCCGCGGGTGATACTCACAAAACCACTCAACTGACTGCCGCAAACGCGCTCGGGAACGATATCGCGGTAAGTCTCCGTCAGCGAGAGTTCCGTATTCATCGCCTTATGTCCCGTTTCCGCCTGCGCCACCAAGTCGGGCAGCGTCAGATAGGCATCAGGTCCCGCCACGAGGTCTGCATGATGCTCATTGAGAAGTCCCTCCTTCACGCGCTCTGCCATACATCCCAGCACACCGATAATAAGCTGGCGCCCATGTTTCCGCAAGCCGTTGAGTTCGTCGAGGCGATGAATGATGCGTTGCTCAGCTTTGTCGCGCACTGAGCAAGTGTTGAGGAAGACTGCGTCGGCCTCATCTATATTTTCAGTGGGTTCGTACCCCGCCATCTTCATGACGGAAGCCACCACCTCAGAGTCGGCCACATTCATTTGGCAGCCGTAAGTTTCTATATATAAATGTTTCATGGCTGCAAAGATACTACTTTTTTCTGAGCCACTTGATTGCACAGTTCCACCCAAGACAACGAAAAACCCTAACAGTACCTTCTCGGGTGCCTGTTAGGGAAGACTCTAAATTTATAAGGAATAGACCTACACAACTTGCAAGCTGCACCAAGCATCTTGCTGTGTATCTCTTCTCTCCTATTTCATTATGAATTTCTTGGAGAACTGGCCGTAGCTCAATATATATACGCCTTTGGGGAGAGAGGGGAAACGTACGTTTGTGCCGAAGCCCTCTTGCAACAACATACCATTGGTAGCATAGAGCCTCCAGCTGGTATTCCCTCCCGTAAAGCTCACGGAACGACCATCGGAAGCAATAACAGGCCGATTCGTTTCTTTAGAGAATTGAATATTGCTTATACCCGTCTTAACAAGCTCCTCACCGTTCAAAACGTACCACTTCTTCGCCGTAGCTTGCCGAAGCCCCTCATCTGTTATACAGTTCATATCGGGGGTAGGATCTTCTGCATGATTGAACAGCATCAAATAGCCCTCGTCCACTTCTGGCAAACTCTGGATCAGACGCAGCGAGGCATCTCCGCTAAGGTTGTTGTGGTCCATGAGGAGCGCACGCAATCCACTGCAACCCGTTGCTGAGAGTTCGCTGATTTGATTGTGATCGCAGGCTAATGAGTGAAGGGAGGCATTACCGGCGATGGTCAAGGCTGTAAGTTTGTTATAACTCAAACTTGCTTCTTCGAGTGCAGCGTTATGAGAGAGGTCGAGTGTCTGCAACTGATTGTCGCCACAGCTCAGCGTCATGAGGTTTTCCAAATGGGCTACACTCAGCTCCTTGAGCTGATTGCTGAAGCAGTAAAGCTCCTCGAGTGCCGTATTTTGAGAGAGGTCGAGCGTGCTGAGCTCATTGAGCTTGCAGTTGAGTTCCTCCAGTGCCGTCTGTTTACTCACATCAAGCACTTTAAGCTTGTTATCACCACAATATAGATGAGTAAGAAGCGGATTGTTTGTCACGTCAAGTTCGTCCAGTTTGCACTGTTCGCAATAGAGCATCTTGAGCTGCGACAGTTTGCTCACATCGAGCTTTGTAATCTTGTTGCGACTGCAATTCAGTACTTTCAAATTAGGACAATGGGAGACATCTATGCTCTTCAATTGATTGCGATAGCAGGCCAGTTCTGTGAGATGAGTTGCCTGCGAAAGATCAAGCGAAGACAACTGATTCTCCTGGCAATAGAGCAGGAGGAGTTCAGCTCCCCCACCGTAGTTGAGTGCCGTGAGCTCGTTGTCGTTACAATAGAGGCGCTTCAACTTTGTGTTCTTCGATACATCAAGCGAAGAAAGTTCGTTGATATCACATTTTAGCACTGTCAGCGATGCCGCTTGAGAACAGTCGATAGAAGAGAGTTTAAGCGAGGAGCATTCAAGCCCTAAAACATCGCCTTCAATCGTAATGGTAGGTTTGTTGGCTGTAGCTTTCAGCGGCAGGAATGTAGGCGTTTCGAGATTCTCCGAAACCGAATAGACACTCGTTGTGCCGTCACCTGTTCCAATCTTCACGCTACCTCCGCGAGCAGCTATCGAAAGGCGTAGTGCTTCATCCTTAGGCATAGAACTCTTAAGCGTAATGTTCTGTGCCGACACGATTGTGGACAGCAATAGAAAAAAGACAGAAAGTAAAGACTTTTTCATAATAGATATTTTAGATATGAGTATTTCGGCTGATTAAGAGGCAGATAAAGCCCTATTGGACAAAGATAAGGATAAAGTCAATGATTTACACAATATTTTAGGAATTTCCTAAAAACTTTGTTTATCCAGAATTTGAACGATAAAAATAAAGAGACTTTCCCTTTTGCTTATCTGAAAAAGAGATAGAAAGTCATATAGCACAAGTCGTTCCATAGAAGAGAGTATTTCTAAGGAACGACTTTATGAAAAGCTTTTAGTTATAATTATCTATATTCATGGTACTACAATCTTTCTAATCCCTGATGCAGTTTTGATAAGATAAATACCGGCAGGAAGGTTTCTTATTTCTAATTGATTGATATTTCCTGACTTCACGATCTTCCCATTTAATGCAACTATGATACCGCGACTCTCGTCTAACTCTATCGATGATTGAGCAATAGATGTTGTACTAGCATCGTACACAGAGACTTGGTCAACATAAGCAAAATTGAAAGGTTTCATACATTGAGCCAACAATCCTATACGCACATTTTTGGACTTATATGATGCCAAAGAATATAAAGCTTCACACCATGGTTCAGTAGATTCTAAAGAACTAACATTACCTGATGCTACAATATTTGAATTTTGTTGCGGTGTCAAATCGGCCACATCTTGCCATTCACCACCGTCTATTGAAACTTGAAGTTTCAATGAAGTACAAAGGTCATTCTTAAACAAGTACCACAAACTCAGTTGAGGGTTTTCCATCTGTGATATATCTATTTTGGGACTTGACAAACGTGCAGTTGCTCCTTTTTCATATCCTTGAAAATCCGCACTGCCTCCATTGCCATCGTGATCCTGGTCTGGACGCGGTGTCCAACGCCCATTGTAACTTTTCCCTACTATAGTATTGCTTATCCATGGCCCATTCTGATATTTCGCATTATCAAAGCCCTCTTTGTAAGGAGCAACAAAGGGAAGCCCTAACAAGAAGTCATTGATAGTTGTCACAGCAGAAACTCCTATAGCATTTTTTGCTTGAACCATAAATTTAGCAGTTTTTTGAGGAGTTTCATGATATAAACCTGTTAAACTATACTCCGTCCCTTTCACATCTTGCGCAATAAGAACCCCTTCTCCATTAGTAATAATATAGGTTACTTCTGAAGGATTTACATACCCGTTATTCTCTCCTTTCTCTTCTGCTGCAGCCCATGTCAGATGACCAGTGGCATCATTATTATCTTTAAAGACAAGGCGAGTAGGAGCTTTGGGCACATCAAGACCAACATAAACGGTATCATTCACACCTGCACCCACACCAGCCGAATTGCAGGCAAAAACAGTATATATATTCTTTCCATTTGGAACTGATTCATCAGTATAGTTATACTTTTGTTCTGCTAATCCCATTGCTTGAATTTCGCCTACTTTTTCACCATTGCGTAAAATCACAAACTTTGTTAGATCTTCTAAAGGTTCTTTTTCGGCAGTCAGCGTAGGCGAAGTAAATATCAACGAAGCTTTCAATTCGCCCAAAGGAGCTGCTGTGACTTTTAAGTTCTGAACACTTCCAGGTACAGCTGTCGACTTCCCGGTTGATACTTTTATATTATCAATAAGAAGATTGCCTTGACTGCTTTCACTTGTCACATGGAAGCCGATATAATAAACGCCATCTGCTTCAGGTTTTATACACACTTTTTCAGTTTGGAAAGAACGCGTCTTATATTCTGTCAAGTTTCTGACGATAGTAGTCATGGCTTCCGGCGTAGGCTGATTCCCCATCATCAATGTTAGCTTTTGTGTGTATCGATTACTCGAACCTGCCACATCATAAGACAAATCATAGCTATATCCCTTCTTCATTTTTATAGGTGATAATACCAACCAATCATCTGCAACCTTAGTAAAACTACCACGATAACGAGCCGTTCCATCATGATAGTCCCACTTATTGGCATCATGATTGGCATTGATAACATCGAAGAAGTCAAAGCTGTTTTTATCCGAAAAATCTTCAATAAAAGGTAATTTCAGACTTTCGCCCACTTTCACTGCATTGGAAGTTGTAGAAGTTCCTCTCATCTCCCCATTACAAGGAGTAACAATATATTTATATGCAGTAATATATTCTGCGGTCAAATCTTCCGTATATTTAGTTCCTAAGAATGCTGTCTCTAAAACAGTGTCTCCAGGAGTGCGTTCAATACGATAAGTCACATTTTCAGGATTCATATACCCTCCATTTACAGTCTCCGTAGGTACAGCCCAACTCACAGTATTTGTGTTTCCTTCTCGAGAAGCCTTAAGATTCAAAACAGCTTTAGGTGTGTCTTGCCCGATATATAGATTTGTATCTATTTTCGGACTTTCACCGATTGTGTTTTTCAATATAACCTGTAATAAATAATTGCCAGAGGCAGTAACTACAATGGGCGTCTCAACATGAGTATTGGCTTGCGCAGTACCAGAAGCGACAATTGTGCCGTTTGCAACAATTTCATAAGAAAGATCGCCTATTAACTCTTTTCCGTCATAGGTCTCAGAAGGAGTGTCAAAAGAAACAACTCCTTCCAAACTGCCATCTGTAAATTTAGCCATTAAATTGCTTGCTGAAGACGGTGCTCCATCAACAGCAGCAGGGGCAGGAACATAAGCTGCCAACACTTGATCAGCTCCAGGCAACTCACCGATAGAAGTAGCCTTACCTGTTGTTAAATCTACAGTATAAAGTTTCGTTTGCTGTTTAGTGTCAACTCCAAACCAGTAGAAAACACCTGTATTTTTATCAATCACTGCGCTTTGAAAATAGTCCAAATCCACCCCTGTCTTACCCACAGAAGTCAACTCCCCTGTTTGAGTGTTTATTTTCACAAGCATCCCACCCTTTTCTTCTCCATTTTTCACTCTCATGGTTATTCCATAAAGAGTACCATCTGGAGCAACAGCCATCACTCGCATTCCACGTTCAAGGGAAGCGATACTATCTTTCGACATACCCTCAAGATCCCATTTGGATAGTACATAGCTTAAACTTTTTGTGGCTGCATGATATGAATAAGAGCAAGCGTAGACATCACCAGTTGTAGGATTAACAGCCGCTGTTGTTGCTGTATTCATATAAACAGTATGAGCATCCTCTTTCGACATATTCTTTGTTTTCAATAAAGAACCTGTCGTAGCATCATAAATAGAATAAGAGGCAGTCATCACATATCCATACTCAACATTTGATTGAAACATATAGAATTTGCCATTACGATACACGGCGCCACCATTTGGAGCAACAAAAGGCATCAGAGTAAGTAGCTTTCGCTCACTTGGATTGTTTACACTATACGAATACAAACCAAAGATATTTCCATCCTTATGGTTATCATAGGTCATCAGACCATTCAACTTCAAATTCCTTACTGAAGGCAACTTATAAGGATCTGTTGCTGTAAGTGACATCGGAAGCAGCCATAAAATGCTACAAGTTATAACTGCAAATAATACATTCTTCACTGACATTATATATTAGTATTTAGAGGATAATACAGATTCTCTACACTTGCCAAATAATATCCAACATACTTTGCAAGATAGGAAGTAAGGACAAGAGCTTCACTTGCAAGTGTAAAATAAAAAAATGAGAAATACAAAAAAATTCTAATAAAATCTATTATTTCTATATTATACAAGATTTATAAACCAAAGCAACTCTAACACGAGAGTGCTATTGCCTTACTCAGACCTCCCACATAGTTATCATAGTGCATCTTCATTAGGAATGAGTAGATGCGAGTACTCTCCTCCTTATCCAGAAAAAACTCGTTTTTTTATTGTCACGTTGTCGTCACGCACGTAAGGTATACGTTTTCAAGTGGCTATACTCGAGGAGTGACGACGTGATGATGTAACAACAGAAAATAAAGACAAGGAGGAGATGCTGTGGGCTGCTGTGCGACGCTGTTGGTGTCGGAGGGGAGTGTATTACTTTCCCACGGGTTCGCCCTTCTGGCATCACCCGCGGTTAAGCATGGTGTGTCCCCGCCGGGGACAGTGGATGAGTACGCTATGTCGCTGGGGAGAATGGATGCAATAAGGGCGTGGGCGCATATCCTTATGGAATTCTCAGGCGCAATAAGCGCGTGAGCGAAGAGGCTTATTACATTCCCAGACACAATAAGGGCGTGGGCGGACAGAATAAGGGTATGAATGGAGAAGTTTATTCTATTCTCAAACACCATAAGGGCGTGGACGGACAGCCTTTAGAGCAGCTCCACATCGTAGTAGATAGAATGCACTTGTCGCTGGTTTTCGGGCGGCAGTTCCCGCCAGTTTCCGAAGCATTCTCGGAGGAAGAAATCGGGGTCGGCAGGGGCGAAAAATTCGCGGTCTTCAAATCTCACCTTTTTCAGGGGGAAGAGTTTGTCCTTGCGGTGCATCAGACCGCAACCATTATTTTTCAGCATCATCGAAACATACTTGCCTTTCGGGAAGAAGAGGGAAGCCGTGTGCCAAATAGCCCCACAGAGCGCGCGCTTTGTGCCGAAATAGAACAGTTCTGCAACGGAACGCCAACTGTAGTAGTGCTGCTTGTGGAGAATCGAATTGGAACGACAATAGCCCTTAGCGATGCGTTTGGTGAAACCGCGCGGAAAAGAGGGACATTCCACCTTCGGGAAAATGTCTACATAAACGCCCTTGGCGTAGTCCTGTCGGAAATCGTCCGCAAACTCAACAAAGAAACTGTTCAAGTCGCGCACCTTATAGATAGGAGTCTTTGCCGGTGGGTCAGGTAAGATCATCGTTGGGGGCAACTCGCGGCGCAACGCTTCCTTCATGCGCTCCGTGTCAGCTGCCAGAATGTCGATGTCGACATCATCATCCCAGGGAATGAAGCCTCCATGGCGCATGGCTCCCAGTAGGGTTCCGCCCTCGAGCCAATAAGGGATGTTGTTGCGTTCGAGAATGTCGGTGATGGTGGTGAGCATCTCCAGCATCTTCAGTTGCAATGGGCGCAATTCGCGCTGGCGGTATTCACGGAGATAGGAATCGGGCGCGGAGGCGGTGGAAGGAGCGGCGGAAGAGGGTGCGGTTTCGGCCGATTGGCAGAGACTGCGGTTGTATAAATTCTCCAGCACTGGCAAATCCTCCCGATAGGTGAGTTTCTGATTTTGTTCTTCTCCCGCCACAAGGAATACGGGCACATCGGGCAGGTACTTCGTCACGACGCCGCAATCATCGGTTGCCTTGAAGGCGGGATCTTTGAGAGCCTCAGCGTAGGCCTTCACAATCGTGCCTACATGGAATCCCTGCGGTGTTTGCACGCGTTCGATCCATCGGCGGTCGGGCACTTGCTTGACATAGTCGCCTTGTCGCACGATGAGCGTATCGGCCGACGGAATGGTGACATTGACGGCGCGCTGCGTTTTCAGCGCACGGCAAACATCGTCGATGATGCGCTGACTGACGAGTGGGCGCACAGCATCGTGGAAGATGAGGTTGGCCGTTTCGGCCTTATAGAGACGAAGGGCGTTGACAGTGGAATCGGAGCGTTCTTGCCCACCCGCAATCACATGGCGCACCTTCTGGTAGTGGGCCTGAGCCACTATCTTCTGGGTTTCTTCCAGAAAATCGGGATTCGACACCACGCAAATTTCATCGATGTGGGCATTGCGTTCGAAAGCCTCAATGGAATGTTCGATGATTCTTTTTCCCGCCATCAGCAAGAACTGCTTTGGCATATCGGCGCCGAAGCGTTTTCCGCTGCCGCCGGCTAAGATGATTGCTATATTGCGCATTTGTTTTGGGGTGAGAGGTTCGGGCTGACCAGGCAGACGGGACTGACTGGCAACAGAAAGGAGAGATTTGAGCTATTGTCCTCCCATTTGGTCAAAATATTCGAGAAGAGCGTCCCAAGTCTTAAACTGCGGACTGCCGAAGAGGAGCGTTGTGCCGAGGAAAGTATCCTCATCGCGCGCGTCCAAGGTGATGAGATAATCGCCATAAAGGCGTTCGCGGTGGTTGGTAAGAAAGAGGTGATTCCACGCCGGAACGCCGATATTCTCCTGCAACCACTGCTGGGGCTGTGCATCCTGCGGTGCCACACAATAAACATTGTATCGCTGACTCAAGGTCTCGAAGGCCAGGCGTGCCGAGGAGCGTTGCTTCCCATAGTCGTCGCGGAGGGTGGCATAATCAATGAATACGGCGGGAGAGTCCAATGCGGCCTGATGTTCCCAGAAGCGGCGAACAATCGGCATGACGGAATGGAGCAGAACCTCGTCCGTGAGGCGGTGTTCCCCCTCGAAATAGGCCGAAGAGGGATAGTGTTCACTAAATTCGTCGAAGCAATTCACAAAGGGGTCGCGCGTACCGAAGAGTCCCACCACGCGGGCGGCATCTTCGCTGTCCAGTCCCTCAAAATTGAGAGCGCAAACCTCATCAAACTCCTTTGCGAGGGCTTTCGTAACGTTTATTTTCGTCACTCCATCTTCGCGGGGCGTAGCAATGGGGTATTCTCCGAATTTTATGCTTGTCCCCATCGTTTGTCCCATGTGCATTGCCGGATTAACACAGATGCGGTCGAAGCCACGCAGCTTCTCCACGAGCATTCCGCCCATGGATGTGCCGATAATCAAATCGGGCTGTTCCGCCTCACAAAGGGCCTTGAGAAAAGGCAGTTGCTCGGCGGGCACTAACGGGATGTCGGGGTGGAGCACTTTAGCGTCTGGCAGTTTCTGCTGCAGCAGTGCGGCAGTATGTGTAGCACCGCTCGAGCCGAAACCGTGAACATACAGGATTTTCTTTCCTGCGAAATAATCGAAAGTCTGTTTGAAATCCATCTTCCTTCATTTTCGAGCGAAGTTAGAGAAAAGAAGCGAGAGGAACAAGTATTGTGTTCGCCTCTCGCTTTGGGAGAAGCTCTGCGCAGCGGGAGCAGTCGGCCGTTTTTCTATGAAATCGAGCGGACAAAGCCTGTGCATGGGAGAGCAGAATAAATCTGTGGGCTGTTAGTACTTGAATGTGCTGCCGCCCAAGAATTCGCGGAGGAGCGATGTGGGAGGTAGTCCCTTGGTGGATATGGGCTTCAGATAGCTCAAGAACTTGCGCAGGCGGTAGGCTTCGGAGTATTCGGGCGCACTTTCGGGCACTTGCTCGAGCAGTGGGAGCGCTTGCTGATGAAGTGCGGAGAATTCGAACAGCAGCGCTGTATTCATCATCTCATCGGCCTCTTCTTGATACGGGAAAATCCATTTGCTCTCACCCTCGCGCACCATCGGCCAACGCTTGATAGTGTCTTCGGCCGAATATCCGCGGTACTTATAATCGCGCACAATGCGGCGGAGCAAGCGGTTGTCGGTTGTGGGGATGTAGTTGTGGTCGTCGAGCAAGATTGTCGTAAGCGCCGAGGCGTAGATCTTAAATTTGCTCTCCGCGGGAATGTCGGAAGTGAGCATGGGATTAAGGGCGTGGATGCCTTCAAAGATGATGAGCGTTTCTGGACTTAGCTTTAGGCGTTTCCCGCTCTTCTCGCTCAGTCCAGTTTGGAAGTTGTAGCGCGGCAGTTCCACTTCCTCTCCTGCAATGAGTGCCTGGATCTGACTGTTGAGTAAGGGAATGTTGAGCGCGTTGACACTCTCGTAGTCCAGTTCGCCCTCCGGCGTGCGCGGCGTGTCATGGCGATTCACGAAATAGTCGTCCAAACTGATGGCGACGGGCTTCTTGCCACTCGCTATGAGCTGCACGGCAAGGCGTTTGGAGAAGGTAGTCTTTCCCGAACTTGAAGGGCCGGCAATGAGGATTACTCTGATGTTGGGGTTCTCAGCGATGCGATCCGCCATGCGGGAGATTTTCTTCTCTTGCAGGGCTTCGCTCACGTTCACCAGTTCGTTGGTGCGACCTTCCTCATTGGCTTTGTTGAGTTCGCCAATGGTGGAGACGCCTAAGATATGCTGCCAGTTGTGTTGTTCTTGGAAAACGGAGAACATCTTGTGCTGGTCGACCATCGGCTTTAGTTGCTGCGGATGTTCGGAGTCGGGGAGGCGCAGCAGAATACCGTCGTAGTAGGGTATCACGTCGAAAAGCGTGATTTGTCCTGTACGTATCAGCAGCGAGCCATAGAAATAGTCGGGCGTTTCTCCCAGCGTGTAATAATTGGTATAGAGCGAGCCGTAGCCTTCCAAGAGTTCAGCTTTACTTTCTTGTCCGTTTTCGCGGAAGAGTCGTACGGCGTCCTCCGTGGGGCAGGTGATGCGGTGGTACGGCAGGTCGGCAGCGATGATCTCCTGCATCTTACTGCGTAGCGCGTCCACCACCTCGTCCGTCACTCCAGAGCTGATGCCGTCTAAACGGCAGTAGTAGCCATTGCTGACAGGGGTGCTGACGCGCAGGCGGGCTTCGGGGTAGAGTTCCACTACTGCTTTGTAGAGCACAAAGAAGAGTGAGCGCGTATAGGTGCGCATTCCCGAAGCGGAAGT
>NZ_CAUTBW010000035.1:0-26503 GCF_963536905.1 uncultured Alloprevotella sp.
AATGTCAGCGCAATGCGCCCCTTACCGCTGGCTGGGAGAGCGGCAAACACGGGGGTGAGGAAAGTGAGCATCATGGCCGCCGTGGCCGTGTTGCTTACGAACATGGAGAACACGCCCGTGATGAGCAAAAAGCCCAACAGCACATTCTCACTCTTACGCCCAAATGGTTTGATCATAGAGCGAGCCAGCAGAACATCGAGACCCGATTTGGATGCCGCTATGGCAAGGATGAAACCGCCCAAGAAGAGCATGATAACAGGGTCGGCAAAGGAAGCCATGACTTCCTTCGACTTGAGCAACTCTCCCACGCCTTCACCCTTGAAAGGAAGGAGCGCGTTGTTGGTCACAGTAAGGCACATCGAGGTGATGATACCGAGCGAAGTGGCCCAGGATGGGATACACTCCGTGAGCCAAGAGAGCGTGGCGAACACGAAGATGGCAATGATGCGCTGTTGCACAACTGTCAGTCCGTTGATACCGAAAAAGTCGATAGGAAGATTCCAAACAATGGTGGTCACAAGGATGATGCCGACGAACTCCCAAAGCTTCTTGGGGGAGAACGCCGCACTTAGGCCGGGGGTTTTCTCTTCTGCCATAGTATTACGTTTTTTAGAATTAGTTGGCTAAATATTAGACAAGCCAAAAATAAAGACTATTCCATAAATTGCAAAGTAAAAATGGCAAAAAGATATATACTGCCGTAAAAACACACAGGAGAAGCCGCTCCCCTTTCCGACTTTTAGAACAATTCTGCGGGAAGCTATCCACTCTCCCAAAGAGAAAATCGAGCCTCGTACAGATCTGATTTCCAACACAATAAGAAGGGCTAAAAATATCCTTATTGTGTCAGCTGGCTTCCTTATTGTGTCAGCTGACGCAATAAGGCTGTCAGCTGACACCCTTATTGTATTTTTCAGCTTCTCCTTTGTAGAAATCAGTAGGTGAAAAAGGAGAAGAGAAAAAGACCCATCTTGCCAAACAACGGCAGGGAGAAAGCCGCCAGGCGAAAAGTTCTGCCGAAGACTCCAAATGCTTGATTCTTGCTTTTTTGAGTTATTATTGTCGTTTATGTGTCAGATTCGGAGGGGAATCATTATTTTTGCAGAACACACATTTATATATAAGTATGAAGCGAACAATTCTCCTGATGGTTTTGCTGCTTGTGGGCTGTGCCGCGATGCAGGCGCAAACCGCTCTGAAATATGGATATTTACACTACGACTCGCTGCTGGTGAAGATGAGCGACTATGCTGCTGCACAGGAGCAACTCGCAACGCTCCGCAAACAATATCAGCAAGAAACGGACTATAACGAACAGGGATTCAAACGGCAATTTGCCGAATTTCTACAAGGCCAGAAGAATTTCCCGCAGAACATTCTGCTGAAACGTCAGCGCGATTTGCAGGAGGCTATGGAGAAAAGCATCGCTTTCCGCCAGTCGGCCGAAGAACTATTAAAGAAAGCTGCTGTCGACCTCCTGCAGCCCGTTCGCCAACGCTTGGATGCTGCTATCCGCGAAGTGGGCATGGAGCACGGCTATCAGTTTGTGCTTAATCTCGACAATAATACAGTGCCCTTTGTGCATCCGCAATTTGGAGAGGATGCCACGCCCTACGTCAGAGAAAAGCTCCAGCGATAAACACCCTGAATTATTCCACACGCTGCGCTATATCCACAGCACAACAGAAGAAGAAAGATGTCTGAAGACTCTAATAAGCAACGCTATCCCATCGGTATTTTCGACAGCGGATACGGCGGACTCACCATTCTCCGCCAGATACGGCAATACCTGCCGCAATACGATTATCTCTATCTGGGCGATAACGCCCGCGCACCTTATGGGCCTCGTTCCTTTGAGGTGATCTATAAATATACGCTCGAAGCCGTGGAGGCTCTCTTCGCCCGCGGTTGCCGCTTGGTGATACTGGCGTGCAACACGGCATCGGCCAAAGCTTTGCGCAACATTCAGCAAATCGACCTGCCGCGCCTCGGAGCGGACCGCCGCGTACTGGGCGTGATTCGCCCCACGGTGGAGGCTGTACCTGAGATTACGCGGTCGGGGCATGTGGGCCTTCTCGGCACACCTGGCACCGTCAACTCTGGTTCGTACAAAATGGAGATTTGCCGTTTGGAGAAATATGTCGAACTAACCTCGCTGGCTTGCCCCATGTGGGTGCCGCTGGTGGAATACAACGAATATGACTCACCCGGAGCCGACTATTTCGTGAAGAAACGCATCGATATGATCATGCGCCTCGACCCAGAAATCGACACGCTCATACTGGGTTGCACTCACTATCCTTTGCTTATCAACAAAATCATGAAGTATGTCCCCGAGGGGGTCCGAATCATCGAGCAAGGCGAGTATGTGGCGCGCAGTTTGGTGGACTATCTCAAGCGACATCCCGAACTTGAGGCGCAGTGCAGCAAGATGGGGCAATGCCATTACCTCACCACCGAACAAGAATCTAAATTCCGCGAAACAGCAGCTATATTCCTCCGCGAATCCCACTTACAGGTGACGCAGATTGAACTACCGGAGGTGAAAGCATAAAGTTTCCATAAAATTTTGGAAAGGCCGGACGAAGCAATACGTACACACCTGCTCTTCCTTTTATCTATCTTGTAAATACCTACTCACATGAAAAGAATCACCCTTCTTATGATGCTGCTCTTGAGCGTTGCTGGATTGCAAGCCAAAGACCTCGTAGTGGCACTCAAAAACGGACAAAAAATCACTTTCTCCTTGTCCGACAACCCTGTCATTACTTACGCTGGCACTACGTTTAAGGCAGTGGGCGGTAGCAATGAAGTGACGACCGACTTATCGAACGTGCAGAAATACTACTTTGTTGAATCTCCCACCACAGGCCTCAACGCTCCCACTACGCGCCCCACGCTGCAAAACGGGACGGCACATTTCAGCGGCTTACCTACGGGTACGCTCGTGAGCCTCTATGCCACTGACGGCCGCCTGCTGCATAGCGCAAAAGCCAACAGCAATGGCGATGCCCACATCAGCTTTGGCCAATACCCCGCCGGCACTTATGTTATCACAGCTGGCTCGGCCATCATCAAAGTAGTAAACAAATAAAGAACAGCGACATAGAATGAAACGACTGCTCTTATTGGCTCTCATAATAATAGGATACATCACCACAATTTTCGCCCAGCAATCCAATCCTTATTCAGGCAAAAACATCGTTTGGATAGGAACGTCTATTCCTGCTGGCGTACCGGGTCGTCAGTATCCTGAACTTGTAGCCAAACGTCTCGGAATGAATTTGAAAAACCGTGCTATTGGTGCTTCCTACATATCAATGGGCAGCATCAAACCAGGTAATTCTTTAGACCCACACTCATGCCTATCCATGACCAAAGCTGAGATGAAAAAGATGTGGGGCGCATCTGCTCCTACTCACGCTTCTTTTGAAGAAGTTTTCAAGGAGATCAACTCCAACACAGATATAGTAATCTTCGACCATGGATATAATGATAGAGAACTGATTGATAAAGAACTGGCTACACTGAATAGTAATTCTCATGCTTTCGATATAGATAAAAACACCTATGCCGGTTCTGTAGCATTTCTCTTCAATGAAATCCGTAAACGCGCACCTCATGCCAAAATAATTCTGGCTGGCTATTTTTCAGACAACCATGAAGCGTGGATAGGCGTTAATGCTGATGGTACGTCCAAGTATGTAAATACCAAAGGCGTTTGTCAGATGCAAGAATGGTTAGCCAACAAAGCACAAGTGCCTTTACTGCGTGTGTGGGAATTACTCGATGTTTCCGACCATTCTCCTCTCACGGGTCGCAATACATTCAAAGAGTTCTGCCCTGATGACGTACATCCCCATTCCGACGAAAGTGGACGCAGCATAAAGATGTATGCCGATGCGTTGATAAATGCTCTCCAACAGCTCACCACAGGGCTCAACGCTCCCACTACGCGCCCTACGCTGCAAAACGGAACGGCTCTTTTCAGCGACTTACCTACGGGTACGCTCGTGAGCCTCTATGCCACCGATGGCCGTCTGCTGCATAGCGCAAAAGCCAACAGCAATGGCGATGCCCACATCAGCTTCGGCCAATACCCCGCCGGCACTTACGTAATCACAGCTGGCTCGGCCATCATCAAAGTAGTAAACAAATAAAGAACAGAATAATGAAAAAGATGCTTCTTGCAGCCCTATTCATCATGGGCCTTACCACTCCAGCTGCCGCACAGCACTACCACATGGTTGTGAAGCAGAAAGACGGGAAGACATTTCGCATACCAACGGATAGCGTGAAGAAAGTGACGTTTACAGCGGGAGCTTCAGTTCAAGCTGCTAAAATGTCTCCCAACAAAAACGCACAAGCAAAGGCGCAAACAAAGGTGCGCGCCAACGAGAAAGCAAGCACCAGCGCAAACAACGGTCGCACTTTTTCGCAGGTGGTAGTTGCCAATCAGCGCAACCGCCGTGCGTAAGGCGATGAGCCACTAACAAAGAAATATCAACGGTGGCGCGACAAGCTTTTGCCTTTGCGCGAAAGCTTGCTGCAACAAACCGAACACAAAACGCCTGCGGCGAACACACAAGCTACTCCCTTTGATGGGTAGGATACTTGCGTGTTCGCCGCAGGCTATTTTATTATCGGACACTCGGGCTTTGCTGCTCTGTCCGATACAGCTGATAAAGCAGTGGATAAGGCGAAAGACGAGCCGCCAGCAGTTGCTCTGCGGCAAGTCTTACCCTTTCGTCATCTTGCGCCTTTCTTTCCGCGCGAGGTGCGTTTCTTCTTCGCCGCCGGCTTTTGCGGAGCGGGGCGCGATGCCGACTTAGCTGCAGGTTTAGCCGACTTGGCGGGATGCGCCTTTTGTTCTTCGGTCTCCACGAGCGAGAAGTCGAGCTGTCGGCGGTCTAAGTTGGCGCGCTCCACGCAGATGCGCACCTTGTCGCCCAAGGCGTAGCGCTTTCGGAAGCGGCGGCCGATGAGGCAGAAGTTCTTCTCGTCGAACTCATAGTAGTCGTCCTCCAAGCACCGCAGCGGAATCATTCCTTCGCAGCCGTTCTCCGTCACTTCCACATAGAGGCCGAACTCCGTTACCCCATCTATGACGCCATCGAACTCTTCTCCGAGTCGGTCGCCCATAAATTCGATTTGCTTGTATTTGATGCTGGCGCGCTCTGCCGTTTCTGCCAGTTGCTCCATGGCGCTGGCGTGTTCACAGAACTCTTCAAAGCGCGGACCGTTGGCACTTCGGCCACCCTCCGCATATCGCGTGAGCAGACGGTGCACCATCAAGTCGGGATAGCGACGGATGGGCGACGTGAAATGTGTATAGTAGTCGAACATCAGTCCGTAGTGGCCGATGTTGTGAATAGAGTAGCGCGCCTTCATCATTGCTCTTAGCGCCACCATTTCCACCATATTTTCTTCGGGACGATTATGAACTTCCTCGAGCAGTTGGTTCAGACTCTTGCTCACCTCTTGCTTGGTGCCCTCCGTCCTTAGTTTGTAGCCAAATCGACCTATAAATCCATTCAGTTTCTCCAGCTTCTCTGGGTCGGGAACATCGTGAATACGATAGACAAAGGTTTTGGGTTTCTTGCCGCGAGCCACCTTTCCGATGCGCTCTGCCACGGAGCGATTGGCTAAGAGCATGAATTCCTCCACCAGCTTATTGGCATCGCGCGCAATTTTGAGATAAGTAGAGACGGGATGGCCTTTGTCGTCGATTTCAAAGCGCACTTCCGGGCGGTCGAAGCCTATAGCTCCGTTTTTGAAGCGTTTGTCGCGCAGGAGCTTTGCCAGGCGGTTCAGCACAACCAGTTCTTCTGCAAACTCTCCTGTGAGCGGTGTTCCCTCGGGCAGGACTTCTGGATGGTCGCCCGGCGTTTGGAGATCGGCCGCCGAAGCCTCGCTGTTGTGTTCCAGGATGTATTGCACCTCCTCATAAGTGAAGCGACGATTGGAACGTATCACGGTGTGCGCCAAGTGCCAATCCAGCACTTCGCCCCTCTCGTTGAGATGAAAAATAGTGGAATATGCCACCTTCTCCTCGTCTTGTCGCAACGAACAGAGTTGGTTGCAGAGTTTTTCGGGCAGCATCGGGATGGTGCGGTCTACAAGGTAGACACTCGTGGCTCTATTGTAGGCTTCACGATCTATGGTATCGCCCTCCTTCACATAGTAGGAAACATCGGCAATGTGTACGCCAACTTCCCACACAGCCTTACTGCTGGTGGTTTTAGGGCGTGCAGTGGAGAGCGGAAGGCCTTTGCCACTGATGCGACGTATAGAAATGGCGTCGTCGAAGTCTTTAGCGTCGCGCGGGTCGATGGTGAAAGTCACGGCATCACGGAAATCCTCGCGCCGCTTTATCTCCTCGGTTGGAATCTCTACTGGGATGTTGTCCGCAGCCTGTTCCACCTTTTCGGGATAGGAATACGGCAGATTGTACTCCGCAAGAATGGCGCACATTTCTGCATTGTTTTCGCCCTGATGTCCAAGGATGTCAACCACCTTGCCTATGGGGCTTTTCGAGTCGTGCGGCCATTCCACGATTTTCACCACTGCCTTGTCGCCTGTCTTACCGCCTTTCAAGAACTTCTTTGGGATGAAAATGTCGGCAGCCAGCGAACGGCTGTTGGTGATAAGGAAAGCGAAGTTTCTGTCCACTTTCAGCTCGCCCACAAAGGAGTCGTTCTTGTGTTCGAGTACTTCCGTCACTACGGCCTCTCGGGTGTGGCCTTGTCGGCGGGCCAGCATGGTCACTCTGACGCGGTCGCCATCGAGGGCATGGCTCGAATTGCGCTCCGTCACAAGGATGCTCTGCCCGCCATCGTCTGGAACGAATGAGTTGCGGCCGTTGCGTTTGCGCACAAACGTACCTTCCATCACCTGGGAGCGCACCGCGTAGCGGTAGTTACCGCGATCGTCACGGGCTATATAATCGTTGAGAATGAGATCATCAATGACGTCGAGCATCAGCATTTTCTGCGGATGATTGGTAGCATGAAGTTCCTGAAAGAGTTCTCTCACCTTGAAATCTTTCGCAGGGTTCTGTTCGAAGAGCTCTAACAATTGCTGCACGACGTCCTTTTTGGACAATCGGCGCGAGGTTTTCTTGGACTTTGCCATATAGATATAGTTTTGCGTGAGCCAGAAATAGCTCACTTTCTTGCAAATATCCTTAAAAAAAACTACTTCTCCTCTCATTTAATATAAAATAACGCAGGGCTGTGACAAATATTTCTACTTTTGCAGCCTATGAAGAAAGAGATTAGAGCCATACTGCTGTTGCTATGTGCCACCTTGGCGTTGACACTCCAAGCACAAGACATTGAAGATCCTGGTTCAAGCAAGAACCTGGAGAACGTGGCTATGCCCCACTTTGTGAAAGTGGAGAAGACACTCTACAAGGGCGACAGTATCCCAGCTATCCGCCTCGTCGACCCTGTATATAAATATCCCCCGCTTGTTTTTAAGAACGACGAGGAAAAGGAGCGCTACAATCGCTTGGTGGAAAACATCAAAAAGCTCCTACCTATGGCTAAAATGGCCCGATATACCATCATCGAGACTTATAACTATGTGGAGACTTTGCCCGACCAGCGGAGCAGAGATGCCCACTGGAAACGCGTGGAGCAGGACTTGGTGAACGAGTACAAGCCTATGGTGCGCCGCCTGACCCGCTCGCAGGGCCGCTTGCTTATCAAGCTCGTGGATCGCGAGTGCAACCAGACGGGCTTGAGCATTGCGCGAGCCTTCCTCGGTACTGCGCGGGCGAACTTCTACCAAGGCATCGGCTGGATGTTTGGCCTAAACCTCAACAAACACTACGACCCGAACGGCGACGACCGCCTGACGGAGCGCGTGTGCCGACTGGTGGAGAGCGGACAGATTTAGGGAATGTGCTAATGCAGCAAAGAAATGTGCTAATGTGCTAATGTGCTAATGTGAAGCGGCGGGTGCCGCTTTTTTAATGTGCTAATAGAATGTGCTAATATGCTAATGTGCTAATGGGGAGCGGCGAGTGCCGCTTTTTTAATGGGCCAATGGCTAAGAAGGATGCGCCGGAAAGATTTATTGTATCGTCTGATAATTTGACAAGTGAGTCGGACAATCTAAATGTTAAAAGGAAGGGATTTTCGCGGCGGTTTATTAGATGAAGTTTGAAATAAGAGAGTTTTGATGAAGAACACCTAAGAGATGTGGAAATGCTATAAGGAAAAAACGAGAAAAAGAAGGGAGAGAGGAGTGATTTTATTCTGGCAAAGCGTCGATACAATAAGGCTGTGAAGGGGCAGCCTTATTGTGTCAGCTAATAGCCTTATTGCGTGAGCCGACAGCCTTATTGTATTTATCAACACTCTTATTTCATCGTCCTTTCCAAGCGGCCCAGCGTTGCGCTGCTCAGAGATTTTATCGAACAGCTCATTTTCGCGCCATTCTCGGAGGCTTAGAATCAGAAGTTTTTTGACTTTTTCGAAAGAGAAGACAAGACGGGCGAATCGGACAAGTCGGACGAATCTGAGGCCTTGTCTAAAAGAGGCATCAGTTCGATAGAGCTAAAAAAGGCGAGAGTGGAGAGATTATTATTTTTTTGTATTTTTGCAACATGCAAAGTCTTCCAACTCTTTACCCCCTCCTATTTGAGCCTAATCTACATGAGGCTGTTTGGGGCGGACATTATCTTACCAACTGGAAGCAGCTTCCGCATACCGAGACTCCTATTGGTGAATCCTGGGAGGTCAGCGGCATTCCCAACTGCTCCAGCATCGTTGCTAACGGACCTTTGGCTGGCAAAACGCTCAATGAGGTCATCGCGGCCTACAAAGAGCAGGTGCTCGGAGAGGCCGTTTACAAACACTACGATGGGCAAATGCCACTGCTCATCAAGTTTATTGACGCTCAAGAGGACTTGAGCATACAGGTGCATCCCGATGACGAAATGGCCAAAGCGGTACACGGAAAGATGGGTAAGAACGAGATGTGGTACGTTATCAAAACGGAACCCGGAGCTTGTATCTATAGCGGTTTTGCGCAAGAGATTACGCCCTACGAACTGCGCCAGCGCATTGCCGACGGAAGCCTGACCGATGTCATAGCACGTCATGAGGCGCAGCCCGGCGATGTATTCTTTATCCCAGCAGGTCGTATCCACGCCATCGGCAAAGGTATCCTACTGGCCGAGGTGCAGCAGAGCAGCGACCTCACCTACCGCATTTTCGACTACAACCGCCTCGGAATGGACGGCGGACCGCGCGAACTCCATGTCGACTTAGCGCAGCAGGCCCTCAACTACAAGGTGGACAGTCAGTATCGCACTCGCTACGAAGAAAAGAACAATAGTGCCACTCTGGTCATTGATAGTAAATTTTTCAATGTTCGCGTTGTCAATTTCGACGCGCCTATTCATCGCGACTTAATCAAATACGACAGTTTCTTTGCTACGATGGCCATCCAGGGCGATAGTTATATCCGTTTGCGCTCCACGGGCGAACAAATCCTACTCCGAGAAGGCTCCACCTGCCTCCTGCCTGCCGCCGTGGCCGATTGCGATATTATCCCCGCCAAATCGGGAGTGTCGAACAAAATCTTAGATGCATTTATCAACAACGAGTACAACCCCATCAAAACATTCTTCAAGCAAATCGTCAAATAAAAGACAAAAAAAACAGCAAATATTCCGACATTTTATTACATTTGCACCGCTATTACCAATTTATGGCCATGTCATCTGCTACGAAAACCCTATTTAGCTGGGGCTTCGGAAGAGATGTGCATCGTCAGTCTTTATGGAAACTAACTCAACAAAAAAATACAGTTCACATAAGCGGAGAACGAACTTTGCTTGGGCTGTTCTTTCAGCTGTCTTTTTTCTCCCCTTGGGCATAGTATCTTTTATCTACTCGCGACAAGCAGATAACCTCTATGATGAAGAACGCCCCATGGATGCACGCATGGCTGCTGCGACTTCACGAATGTGGTCCATTATCAGCTTTATTGTGGGTACTCTTACTTACACGTTCTTAGCCATTTACTGCCATGTAAGTGGCATTTTCCAAATCTTCTGATAGCAGCGATAAAAGACGCTCAAGATTCCCTCAAACGCAGTTGCCAATACGTTTGAGTTCACATTCATTAAGTAGGAATACCCCCTATAGGGTATCTCACCTCTCATTGGGAAGGCCTATCTTTGCCTATCCAAAATGCCGTATTTTCATTCGGAATGAGAAGGAGAGATATCGTTTTAACCATTATATTAGGGAGTGTTAGTATTGTGGGCTTCGCGCAGAACGTGAGAGGCACCATTATTAGTGCCAAGGACAAACAGCCCATCATGTTTGCCTCTGTCACACTCAAAGAAAGCCACCTCTACGCCTATACAGACAAATCTGGACACTTCATTATCAAAAACGTACCCAAAGGGCCAACGACAGTAGTCGTTAGTTGTTTGGGCTATGCTTCGCGCACGCAAACCATCAACTTTACGGGCAAAGACATCGTCATGGATGTGACGCTCGACGAGAACGACCTCAAACTCGGTGAAGCCGTAGTGGTGGCAAAGCGCAAGCGCGACGATGCTACAACAGCCTACTCCATCAATCGCACCACTCTGGACAACCAGCAAATCATCAACCTTAGCGATATCTCCACACTCCTTCCAGGCGGAAAGAGTGTTAATCCTTCGTTGATGAACGATAGGCGTATGGCGCTGCGCAGTGCTTCTTCGGAGCGCGGCAATGCTTCTTTCGGCACGGCCGTTGAAGTGGACGGCGTGCGCCTCAACAACAATTCAACAACAGGAGAGAGCTTGGGCGCCAGCACCCGCACGCTGAGCGCGTCGAACATTGAGAGCGTGGAAATCGTTGCAGGTATTCCATCCGTGGAATATGGCGACTTGAGCAACGGCATTGTGAAAGTGAACACGCGCCGCGGTCGCTCTCCATTTATCATTGAAGGCTCTGTCAATCAGCACACACGTCAGTTGGCAGTCAATAAGGGCTTTGGTGTGGGGCAGGACGGTGGCGTTATCAACCTTTCGTTTGAACACGCGCGTTCCTTTTCTGATGCGGCTTCACCGTATACGGCTTATCAACGCAACGCCTTTTCGCTCAACTATCTCAACGTGGTGATGAAAAACCGCCTGCCGCTGACGGTCAATGTGGGGTTTCGCGGAAACATTGGTGGCTACAACTCGAAGGCAGATCCCGACGAGCATTTGAATAGCTACTCGAAAGCGCGGGACAACAGTTTGAGCGGAAATATTCGCTTGAACTGGCAGCTCAACCAACCTTGGCTCACATCATTACAACTGATGGGCGCGGCCTCATTCAGCGACCGCCGCTCAGAGGTATATTCCACGGCAAGCAGCGCATCCACACAGCCTTATCTACATACGCTCACAGAGGGCTACAACATTGCGGAAGACTACGACAAGAACCCCTCGGCCAACATCATCTTAGGTCCAACGGGCTACTGGTATGTGAAAGGTTTCAACGACTCTAAGCCGTTCAACTATTCCGTAAAACTGAAGGCCGATTGGAGCCACAAGTTTGGCAGCGTGAGAAACCTGCTCATGGCGGGAGCCGAGTGGACGAGCACGCACAACGGCGGACGCGGCACCTACTACGACGACTTGCGCTACGCCCCTACGTGGCGCGAATATCGCTACGATGCACAGCCCGCTATGAACAATATGGCACTCTACGCGGAAGAGAAAGTGAGCGTCCCGACAGCAAAAGGCGGTCTCTTTGAACTGACAGCTGGTTTGCGCGAAGACCTTACCATCATCCGCCACTCGAAGTATCCACGCGTGAGTTCGTTGTCGCCGCGCATCAACAGTCGCTACGTATTCTTCTCTGGGAGAAAAACATGGGTTTCCGACTTGCGCTTACACGCAGGATGGGGGAAGAGTGTGAAACTTCCCAGTTTCCAAATCCTTTATCCATCGCCCTCGTACCGAGATATGCTCGCATTCTCGTCCACAAGTGATGCGCAGAACCGTTCCTACTACGCTTACTACACTTACCCTTCTACAACGGTGAGCAACCCCAACCTGCGTTGGCAGTACACCCACCAATACGATGCGGGAATAGAGGTGAAGACGCGCATAGCAGACATCAACGTGTCGGCCTTCTACAACAAGACGTTCCGCCCCTACATGGCCACCAACATCTTTACGCCGTTCGCCTATAAATACACCACGCCATCGGCGCTGCAAAAGAGCGGCATCCCCGTAAGCGACCGAGCGTTCAGTATGGACCACACAACGGGCGTTGTCACTGTGACAGACGTGACGGGCAAGCGCCCAGCTGTCACGCTCCCCTATGAAAACCGCTATACATACGTGACCAATGCCACTTACGTAAATGCATCGACCGTGAGCCGCTACGGACTGGAATGGATCATTGATTTCACGCAGATTCGTCCACTACGCACACAGGTGCGCCTTGATGGTAACTATTACCATTATAAAGGTATGGATCATACGCTCTTTGCTGATGTCCCACTGGGACTTCACAATCGCCAATCCAACGGAGCGCTCTATCAGTACATCGGTTACTACCGCGGTGGCAGTGCCTCTTCCACCGACTACACGGCAAATGCT
Source organism: uncultured Alloprevotella sp. (assembly GCF_963536905.1). Taxonomy (NCBI): domain Bacteria; kingdom Pseudomonadati; phylum Bacteroidota; class Bacteroidia; order Bacteroidales; family Prevotellaceae; genus Alloprevotella; species uncultured Alloprevotella sp. The sequence continues at coordinate 12,611 of NZ_CAUTBW010000035.1, forward strand.
GCTGTGACCAACGGGAATGTGTCGAGCCAAGTAAACTTAAACGCTACGTTCACTACTCATATTCCCAAACTGCGCCTTATCATGGCTCTGCGCGTGGAGAGTTCTCTCTATCGCTATAGTCGGGCGAAAACTTCGAAAGGCTATCTCGTTGAAAACGGCCAACCGAATCTCGACAAGCCTTATGATGGAAAAACGCGCAACCAAACTGTTGCCGTACTTCCCGAATACTATTCTACCTGGGATAATCCCACGGAAAAGAAACCTTTTTACGATGCGTACCGCCAGGCGCGCGATAACGACCGCAACCTTTACAACGACCTCTCACAACTGATTGTTCGCACGAACTATCCCTTTACGCTCAATCCCAACAAACTAAGCGCGTATTGGTCGGCAAATATCAGTGTGACGAAGGAGATCGGCGACCACGTTTCTCTATCCTTCTACGCCAACAACTTCTTCAATACTTTGCGGCGTGTACACTCGTCGCAGACGGGATTAGAGACGTCGCTCTTCGGAAGCGGTTATGTTCCCAACTTCTATTATGGACTCTCGCTAAGACTCAAACTCTGATGAAACGTATCTCTTACATACTCCTGACGCTCCTACTGTTGCTGCCCACCGCATGTGCGGACTACGACGACACGATGGATGTGGTCAAAATCAACATAAAGCTGAAAGTCCCTGAGACCTATGATGGGCCACTGGACGGACTGCGCGTTGAACTGCTCAATACTACGGCCAGTACGTTTGTAGACTCTACCGACACGCAGGGCGAAGCTCACTTCACGGTGCCGGCAGGTATCTATAGCGTTCGTAGTTCGGCACAGAAAACCACCAAAGATTATCGCTATTTCTTCAATGGTACGCTCAGTCAGGTGGTAGTGACCAGCGACTCGGCCCATACCTTCACGCTCCCTCTCACAATGTCGCGCAAGCGCATTGTACACTAAAGAATAGATACAATAAAAATAATTAACAACATGAAGAAAAGAACCCTCCTCACTATGGTCGCAGCGGCCATAATGACTTTGGCTCCACTCCACTCCCAGGCTTCATCCGCCAACGGAACGGAGACAGTGACCTATCTCGTGCTGACGCAGACCGACGGAACTGTCAGCAAATTCTCGCTGAACGAGGCGCCCGTGCTTAGCTATGCAGGCGACAGTCTCGTGGTTACTTGTGGAAGCGACCAACTAATGACTGCACTCGAAGGCCTCCGCGACTATTCGTTCACCACTGAGCAAGTGACGACGAGCATCAAGGACGTACCCGCCACTGGCAGTACTTCAACGACTCCCGCCTCAAACGTAGCGTTCAGCAATGCCACTATCAGCGGTCTGAAAGCAGGAGCTTTGGTGCGCGTTTATAATATCAGTGGCGTGGCAGTGAGCACTCTCACGGCCGATGCTGAAGGAAAAGTCAGCGTAGACCTCAACAACCTCCCCAAAGGTGTGTACATCCTGAGCACTCCCAGCAAGAGCTTCAAAGTTCTCAACAAGTAAAACATTTTAGTAACAAACAAAAAACAAAATACATCATGAAGAAATTATTACTCTCCTTAGTGACCCTCCTAACAGTGTCACTCTCCGCCAACGCTCAGTCTTGGAACATGATCGTTACACATACTGACGGCACAACAGACACTATCTCAACCAAGGCCGTGAAGAACGTAACGTTCCAGCTCCGCGACAAAAACGCCGACCAACTCCTTATCAAGGAGCTCTACACTTCAGGCGTTCCTTACGACAACGATGCTTCTAAATTTTTCCAAATGGATAAGGGCTTCATCATCTATAATAACTGTCCCGACACGGCTGTTGTCAACAACTTGGCAGTAGGTATTCTCAACCCCTATAATGCGCAGGCACAAAACGGTTGGTACAGCGATGAGTCCAGCACCGAACCTTCTTACGCTTCTCAAGGATGGGTACCAGCAGCTAATGGTATCTGGTATTTCCAGCAGGCTTTGGTACTCGCTCCCTACTCTCAAGTGGTAGTTAGTTGCATGGGCGCAATCGACAACACACAGACGTACAGCAAGAGCGTTAACTACGTCAACGCAGACTATTATACAATGTACGATCCAGAGTCGGGCTATAGCAACACAAAATACTATCCCACACCAACCGATGTTATTCCATCTGCTCACTACTTAAAGGCAGTGAAATATGGTCAAGCTAACGCGTGGCCGCTGAGCGTGACGTCGCCCGCCTTCTTTATCTTCCAGACCAAAGGCGTTACGCCTCGCGACTATGCCAATAATACAGCCAACATCGTTTATGAAGCTGGCAAACCAGCAACCCCAGTTTTTGCTTGTTTGAAAGTTCCTACAGCGTGGGTCATTGATGGTGTTGAAGTATACCAAGACATAAATGTTGGCAAAAGCAAGAAGCGTTTCACAGCCGACATAGACGCTGGTTTTGTAAAACAGACTTATCGTCAAGGCCATACTGTGTATCGCAACGTAGATGCAGCAGCCACAAAGGCCATCGCAGGCAACGAGGCAAAACTCGTTTACGGCTACACCTTAGGTAATGACCCCAGCGGAATTGATGCTGAAGCATCTATCAAGAATGGTGCAAAGATCGTTTACCAGGACAGCAACAATTCTACGGTCGACTTCCACGAACGCAAGCAGTTCTCTATTCGAGGCAACTAAATAAATGAAAAAACTTTCATCATATATCATCTTGCTGGCAGGGACATTACTTGTTCCTGTCGGCTTGTTTTCTCAAACGGCCGACAGCTTGCTCCTGCGCGACTTCAACTTCGTGGGGGCGAGTGACGCATGGCTGGGAGGCAACAATGCTGCAGCACTCACACGCTGGCAGAGTCGTAACATTTCGCGCGCCGAACTTTCAACCCATTATCAGCGTGGAGGTTTCGTCAACTACAACGAATCGCCACGAGCATGGAATACTACGGGCCGCGTAGAGTCCTTTTACCGGCTCTCGCCGCGCATGGTTGTTTACGGACAGATGACTTATGATAGTTTTTCGGGAAGAGAAATGACGGGCTCTGCCTTTATCAGTCCCCACCGCAAGCCTTTCGACATTGCGGAGGACTCGCTGACCAATGCGGGCAAAAAGCATTTCGATACCTATCACCTCACTGGCGCACTCGGCTGGCAAATGTGGCGCGGAATGGCTATAGGAGCAAAGGTCGACTTCACTGCTGCCAACGCTGCTAAGTACCGCGACTTGCGCCACAAAACAAAGCTGATGGACCTCAACCTCTTGGCATCCATCTATGCTCCCGTAGGCCGCACGCTCAGCTTTGGCGCAAACTATCAGTACCGCCGCAACACGGAGAGCGTCTCCTTCAGTACCTACGCCGGAAACGATAAGGATTACTTTTCCTTTATCAACTACGGCCCGTGGATAGGGGAAGCGGAGCAGTTCTCTGATCAAGGCTTCACTGCGCGCGGTTCTGAGCATCCCTTCCTGACCGAATATCAAGGTGCAGGTGTACAAGCAGCCTGGACGCCCCTGCCCGGACTGAACTGGTACAACGACTTCTGGCTCGCTTACCGCCATGGATACTACGGGCGGAAGTCGCAATATTCCATCACCTTTATGAATCACAACAGCCACCTACTGGGCTACACCACTCGCCTGCAATGGCGCGGCAAGAGGCAAGAGCACAGCGTGGACCTCAACTTCACGCAGGAGAATCTCCGCAACCTGCGCAACACTTACCGAGGTTTGCTGAACCAATCGGGGGCTTCCTACTACGAATACTATGATGCAGTGAAGACGGGAAACCGCCTGTGGCAGGATTTCCATGTGGGCTACACCGCGCGCTGGGGTATCGTCAACGAACTTCCCCTTTGGAGCATGCAGGCCGGACTGGATGTGAACCGCCGCAAACAGACGGGCTACGACTATCCTTACTTCCGCCATCAGCAACTCACGCGAACGGAAGGTTATCTGCAAGCTGAGCGCAATTTGCTCCTTTGCAACGGTGTGCTTTCCTTGCGCGGCAGCGTGGCCTATGCTAAAGGCAGTGGCGCGGCTTATGAGGATGGCACATTCATCAAACCCTCCGACAAGCAAAAGGGATTTCCCCAGATGGAGGCCTTTCTCTATCGAGAATATCTCTATCTGACTGCTCCGCAATACACCTTTGGCGGCGGTGTGGGCTATGCCTTCCATTTCCCCGCCACTCGCATGAAGACCTATGTTAATCTCGATGCTGTCCACCACAAGGCCAACGTGAGAAACGCCTTTTTGGCTGGACGCGACAATACGGGGGTAACGCTCACCATCGGATGTGCGTTCTAATCCTTCAGCACTCATTATTATATCTCTCTTAAATGAAGAAAATTTTATCCTATATTTTTTTGCTATTCCTTACAACAGAAGCTACGGCACAAAACGTAGAGACCGACAGAAGCTTCCGAACTGGCAAGCTGCCTAATGGCCTGACGTACTACATACGCCACAACGCAAAAGAAGCGGGGTTGGCCGATTTCTACATTGCCCAGCGCGTGGGTAGCATCCTCGAAGAGCCGCGCCAACGCGGTTTGGCCCACTTTCTGGAGCACATGGCGTTCAACGGAACGCAGAACTTCCGCGACACGCCCAAGAGTCCGAGCATTGTCCACTGGTGCGAGGCACACGGCATAAAGTTCGGTACAAATCTCAACGCTTACACCTCCGTTGACGAGACTGTGTACCACGTTGGAGCTGTTCCCGTGCGCAACAACTCAACGGTGGACTCCACCCTCCTTATCCTCCACGACTGGAGCCACTATCTCTTGCTCACCGATAAGGAGATAGACAAGGAGCGGGGCGTCATCCACGAGGAATGGCGTACGCGCCGCGCCGGCATGGCCACACAGCGCATGATGGAAAATGCACTTCCCATCATCTACAAAGGCTCTAAGTATGAGGACTGCCTGCCCATCGGCTCAATGGACATTGTGGACCATTTCCCCTACAAAGATTTGCGCGACTACTACCACAAATGGTACCGCCCCGATCTGCAGGCCATCATCGTGGTGGGCGACATCGACGTGGACGCTATGGAGAAGAAGATCAAAGACGTCTTCGGCCCAATCCCTATGCCAAAGAACGCCGCCAAGCGCGAGTACTTCTCCGTGCCCGACAACGACAAGATGATTGTGGCCTCCCTGAAAGATGCAGAACAGCCCATCATGCTCGTGAATCTCTATATGAAGCGCGACGCAGCCCCCGACACGGAAAAGAACACACTGAAGTATCAGCGCGATGCCTACTTGGACGACCTCGTGAGCTATATCGTGGGCGAGCGCCTCAACGAGGTGCAGGAGAGTCCGAGCAAGCCCTGCCTCAGCGCATCAGCACACATCGGCCAGTTCCTCGTGAGCCGCTCAAAAGAAGCGTTCACTCTCTCTTTCGGCGCACGCCAGGAAAACATCCGTGGCTCTTTCGAAGCGGCCGTGGGCTGTATCGAACAGATTCGCCAGCATGGGTTCACGCAGGGCGAACTTGACCGCGCCAAGGCTTTCTACCTCAAGGTTGTCAACAACCGCTTCAACCAGCGCGACGATCGCCGCAACAGCTATTTTGTGCGCAAGGCGCAGAACAACTTCCTCAACAACGAGCCCATCACAACAGAGGCCTACGACAAGCAACTGGCCGAACGCTTCGACCGCGAGGTGACGCTCAAGGATGTGAATGCAGCTATGCGCGAGGCCATCACCAATCGCAACCAAGTGCTTGTGGTCTACGCACCCGAGAAAGCGGACTTCCACATCCCCTCCGATGCTGAACTGGAGAGCTACGTACTGGAAGCGCAGGCGCGCAAGTATCCCGCCTACGAGGAAAAGCAGGTGGACACGAAGCTCATTGAGAAACAGCCCAACAAGGGCCGCATCGTGAGCCAGAAAGCCTTTGCCCACGGCACCACAGAACTCACGCTGAGCAACGGCGTGAAGGTGTATTTCAAACCAACGGATTTCAACAAGGACCAGGTAACGTTGCGCTTCTTCGGAGAGGGCGGCTCATCGCTCTACCCTGATGCCGACATCCCCAACATTCAGTTCCTCGCCACAGCCATTAAGGAAGGTGGACTTGGAAAGTTCGACAAACTCGCTCTCAACAAGTATCTCTCCGACAAGACGGTGCGCATCAACGCCAACGTAGGTGCAGAAACGCAGAGCATCAGCGGACAATCCTCCGTGAAGGATGTGAAGACGCTCTTCGAGCTTGCACACCTCTACTTCACAGACTTGCGCCGCGACGATCAGGCTTTCGGTGCAGAACTCAACCGTATGCGCTCCTTCCTGACCAATCGTGAGGCCAGTCCGAAGGTGGGCTACAACGATTCGCTTTCGGCTATCGTCTACGGCAACTCGCCGCGCACTCAGCCCGTGAAGGCTGCCACGATCGACAAGGTGAACTACGACCGCGTGCTGCAGATCTATCATGAACGTTTCAGCAATGCCTCCAACTTCAAACTGATTGTGATGGGCAACATCTCGCTCGAAACGCTCCGCCCCTTGCTCGAACAGTACATCGCCTCGCTGCCATCAACGGGCAAGAAGGAAACATTTGCCGACACCTACCCCAATGTGCGCAATTGCAACGAAACGCACCGCTGGACGAAGAAGATGAACACGCCCATCTCAAAGGTGAGCATCATCTACACCTGGAACGAACCCTACTCCGCTAAGTCCGACTTGCAGCTCGATATGTTCCGCCGCGTGCTTTCTATTGCCTATGTCGACTCTGTTCGTGAGGACAAAGGCGGTGTTTATGGCGTGAGTCTAAGCAGTAGTATCGACAAATATTCCAACCCACGCGCGCTGCTGAAAGTATCCTTCGACACCGACCCAGACAAATACGAAATGGTAATGCCTATCATCTACCGACAGATAGAACACATTGCCCAATCTGGCCCTGCGGCTGCCAGTCTGAAAAAGGTAAAGGAATACCTCCTCAAGCAGTACGACCAGGCCGTTATCACCAACGACTATTGGAGCTACGTGCTCTACAACCAACTGCGCTATGGTGTTGATTTCGACAAGAACTATAAGCAACTTGTGGAGAAAACCACAGCGGCCGACGTCCAACGCATTGCCAAAAATATGCTCCAAAGCAAGCGCCGCATAGAAGTGACCATGCTCTCTGAGAAATAAAACAAACCGACATACTTTCTCTATTCTATAGCTATTCCCGCCCGACTTCTCCCGCAGAGGTCGGGCGGGATTTTTTGATGCCATTACTCCAATCATCCGCCCACGCACTCCGCAAGTTTTTCATCTTATTCGTGGAGATTTCGCTCTTTTCGTAAAACTTCGTGGGCTAAAAGCATCCACGAAGTTCTATACATCCGTAAAGAAACTTCCTATTTTTAGCCTTCCACCAATGGCTCCAATCCACGCTTTTCTCTCTCCGACCGCACAGTCGAAACCACTCGCACACTGATGCAATAAGGCTATCCGCCAGCATCCTTATTGTGTCAGCTGACAGAATAAGGAAGTCAGCCAACGCAATAAGGAAACCGACGGACAGGTACGGCCGTATTTTCAAGAAAAAAGACCAAAAAAGTGGCAAAAACGCACCCATCCACCTCTTTCCGTCAGCTTTTCATCCATTTCTCCTTTCCACAGCAAAACACAACCACTAAAAAATTCCGCAGATTTTGCAGACACTCGATTTTTTAGCCACTCCAAAAGTGCACAACAAAGTAAAATAAAACGAAAACTTTTACGCTCGTAAATACGATAAAAAAAGAAATATCTTTCCCTATAAAATCACAAAAAACACTCTTAAAAAGGGCAAACCACAAACTAATCCTTATCTTTGCGACAAAGACAACCGAAGATTTCATAAAACAAACATGATGATGAAAAAGATATTGATATGCTTCTGCACGCTGCTGCTCGCCTCCGTGGTTCTCATGGAGAGTCAGGCGCAAGTGTTCAACCGCGAATACACCATCACGCGCGACTATGTATATTTCAGAGGTCAGCCGCTGCGCGAAGCCAATCCGCGCTACTTCCAAGATCTGGGACACGGCTATGGTAAAGACAACCGCTATGTGTTTCTCTTCGGCCAAATCCTGGAGTATGTAGACCCCGCCACGTTCCGCCTCGTGACACAACGCAGGCCCTATGGTCCAGATCCCGCCCAAGATTTAGTGGACGACGACATCGACGAAGACACCTACAACCTCTACTACGGCGGCAACTTCACGCAAGGTGGCTATGTGCAGATGAACAACAGCGTGCTCTATCACGGCCGAAAAATCGAGGGCGCTTCAGCACAGAGTTTCCGATACCTCGGCAAAGGCTATGCAAAAGACGATTGGTACGTTTATTTCGAGGGTAAACAAATCAAAGGTGCTTCCACCATGAATTTCTCCCTCGCCGGCGGCTTCTATGCCACCGACAACTGGGCGGTCTACTATCGCGGACGCAAAGTAGAAGGCGCCACTACCATGAACTTCACCTACCGTGGCGGTGGCTACGCCGAAGATTCCTGGAACACCTATTTCCAAGGACGAAAGCTCTAACCATCCGCCCCTTTATCCCCCTAAAAACTCCCTTGCACCCCTCTCTCCGTGCAAGGGAGTTTTGCAACAACATCTCCCCCCCCCCTTCCCACCACCCACCGCATTTTCCCCTCCCTATATTTGATATTCTCAAAGTTTAATAATACCTTTGCGAGAAAGAGAGGGGGATTCAGAACTCTCCTCCTATAGGATCGTTTGAACTATACATATCCTAATCTTTAATATCTTTCAGATTTTCAACACTTTATAACTCCAACCAGATTGTTTGGAGGAGCTGAAGGAATATAGAAATAAACTATTCTCCCACATAACAACCCTGCTCTATCAAGAGATTAAAGCCGCATTAGGAAGGCCGTGCTCTTCCCAAACACACGGCCTTTAAGCAGCGTGATTCGTCGCTTTCAAATCATTGTCTCAATTCAGACAACTAACAGCATTGGCATGAATCCCGTTAACCCCCATACAGACAGATGACAATCTCATCTAACAACAAAACAATAGCAAAGAATACGGTTTTTCTATATACCCGTATGCTTTTCTCTATATTAGTTAGCCTCTACACCAGTAGAGTTGTTCTGCAAACTTTAGGAATAAGCGATTATGGCATCTATGGCGTTGTGGGGGGAATAGTGAGCATGTTTTCTTTCCTAAATGCAGCCATGTCGGGCGCTACCAGCCGCTTCTTGACATTTGATATAGGAAAAGGAAGAGAGGTGCAACTACAAAAGACCTTTTCGTCAGCTTTTATCGTACACCTCTGTATTGCCGCAATAATCTTTATTCTATCGGAAACTGTCGGATTATGGATACTCTCCTACAAGCTTGTGATTCCAGAACACCGCATGGTAGCGGCTCACATCGTGTATCAGTGTAGCATTATAGGCATGTTTCTTTCTATCACACAAGTACCCTATAACGCCTCTATCATTGCGCATGAAAAAATGGACGTGTATGCTTATGTGGAATTATTCAATGTTTTCCTAAAGTTGGGCATCGTATACATATTGTTAATAGGAAAGTCTGACAAACTCATACTATATGCTCTACTTGTTCTTTCCACCAACATCATCATAGCACTCACCTATCGGATATATTGCAAAAAGCATTATAAAGAATGCCACATACAATGGCATGTAGACCTAAAGACCATACGCCCAATGCTGGTCTTTTCAAGCTGGAATATTCTATCGGAGTGCGGTTATTCTTTCCGAGTCTATGGAAGCAACATCGTGCTAAACTTCTTTTTTGGCACAATAGTGAACGCGGCAACAGGTATTGCCACTACAGTTCAAGGGATTTTATTGGGATTGGTGGCTAATGTTGTTACAGCTGTTCGGCCACAAATCATCATGAATTATAGTTCTCAGAATTTAAGCAGGATGAACACTCTTATGACCTCTTCCATCCGTTTAAATCTGCTACTTGTCTCGCTTGTTACAATTCCTATCATCCTAGATTGTCCTTTTATCTTCCATTTGTGGTTAGGTAATATTCCACCATACAGCATAGATTTTTGTCGTTTATTACTGTTTACTATTTACATCACCAGTATTTCACAGATTGTTACCATAGGCATACAAGCAACGGGCAATATCAAATCTTCGAGCATCGTTCGTAATATCATATATATCACAACGCCGCTCCTTATCTACATCTTTCTAAAATTCCACCCCACTACTCCCATCATTGGCTACATATTCATCATCATTAGTCAGATGATTGTATGCCTCACAGACATTTGGATATTACACAAATTGATCCCCGAAATCAACTACACTTCTATTTTTGCCGACTACTTCAAAGCTATTCTTGCCATGATCTTAGTTGTGGGATTGTTCTACCTTTTGAGTGAAAATAGTTCTTCTATAGCAGCTTTCTTTTTCCGCTTCATCGCAGAAGTTTTTGTAATTATTCTCTTGTTTTGGACAACAATGTTTAAAGCGACAGAAAAGCAACTAATAAAAGAAACTCTCAAAAAAACACTTAGAAAAGCGTGAAGAATATCTCCAAATTTTCCTATTGCTATGGGTGTGGGACGTGTGTGGCTGCATGTCCTAAAAAGACAATATCCATGAGCCAAGACGATAACGGATTCTACAAACCAATTGTTGATGAAAGGAACTGTATCGAATGCGGAATTTGTCTACAAGTATGCGCTTTTAATGCTTCCACACCGAGTCAGGAAAAAGGTTTCAAGCATCAAAGCTTTGCCGCATGGAGTAAAAATAAAACAACTCGTCGTATCTGCACCAGTGGCGGTGTGAGTTTTGAGATAGGCTGCTACTTGATAAACAAGGGTTATAAAGCTATTGTGTGTAAATACAATCCCGACACACAATGCGCAGAACATTATGTAGCTGAAACGAAGGAGGAACTTGAAGCTTCTATTGGGTCAAAATACATACAAAGCCATGCAGCAGATGCATTGTCACAGATAAAAAAAGGAGAAAAATATTTCATCACCGGATGCCCCTGTCAGATAGACTCTATCCGCCGCTGGCTTAAAAGGCGAAAGATGGAAGATGATGTTATCTTTCTCGACTTCTTTTGTCACGGAGTTCCATCTATGCTCCTTTGGAAGCAATACTTAAAAGAAACAGAGGAGAAAATAGGGAAAATCGGAAATATTGTTTGGCGTGATAAGGAAACGGGCTGGCACGATTCATGGGTCATGAAAGTAAAAGAACGGTATTCGTCGTGGTTTTCGAAAGGGGACCTATTCTATAGGATGTTTCTTGGAGATCGGTGTTTGGGAGAACAATGCTACAAAGATTGTAAATATAAATACGACAACTCTGCTGCAGACATCAGAATTGGAGATCTTTGGGGACGAAAATATGCACATGACGAAGAGGGCGTGAATGGAGTGTTATGCCTTACCCAAAAAGGATTAGCTCTCTTGCAAGAAATGAAAGATGTTCTCCACATAGAGCCCTCAACCTTAGAGATTATAGGTGAGGCACAAATGAAGAAATGTGCTCACCGACCGCTTTCCTATCCTTCTGTCATGAAAGGACTAAAGGAAGGAAAGAAGCTATCTGAGATTCAGCAGAAAGCAGTTCGCATAGAACTATTAGAAAATATCCCTAAAGCCATCAAATATTATATTGTTCGATTCCCTTCAAAATTCTTGGAGATTATCGGACTCAAGGAGCGACCACAAGTATGAAGATAAGAACAATTACTTGCCATGACGTTTACAATCTAGGAGCATCACTACAGGCCTATGCCTTACAAACATATTTAGAGAGTATTGGCAATGAGGTTCAAATTATAGATTATAAACCTTCCTACCTCAGTGGACATTATCAACTATGGGGGAATATCAATCCTATCTTTGATAAACCTCTACTTAAGCAGCTCTATCTCATAGCAAAACTACCAGAGAGACTTCTTTCGCTAAAAAGGAAAACGATATTTGATGACTTCACTAAAAACTATCTAAAACTCACTCGACGCTATCACAATAATGATGAACTCAAACAAGATCCGCCACAAGCAGATATATATATAGCTGGTAGTGACCAAATCTGGAATACTCTCTATCCAAATGGGAAAGATCCTGCATTTTATTTAGATTTTGCGCCTAAAGGGAAGCGACGAATTAGCTATGCTGCCAGTTTCGCAACTAAAGAGATACAAAAAGATTGTCATGATTTTGTATCACAAATGTTGCAGGGACTGGACGCTATTTCCGTGAGAGAAAGGACCTCCCTCTCACTCTTGGAAAGATTAGGGATAAAAGACGGCGTTGCCGTCTGTGACCCTGTTTTTTTATTGACCAAAGAGCAATGGGAGAAGTCCATCCCTGCCACAAATAACAAGGATAAATATCTCGTTGTATACGATTTTGAACACTCTCCTAAAATTCGAGACATTGCAACGACTCTTGCACTTAGAAATAAATGGAAGATATACAATATAGGGCCTTTCAAAGAGAGCTATGCTCACAAAAATCTTGTTAATATAGGGCCATTAGAATTTGTATCCTTCATTGCACATTCACATTTCGTTATAACAAACTCCTTTCATGCCACAGCTTTTTCTTTAATATTCAATCGAGAGATGTGTGTGGTGAATAGAAAAGAAGGCATAAACGAAAGAATGGCAAGTTTGCTTAACGACTTTAGACTAAAGGAAAGACTTGTAGCAGATTTCACAGATACTCTTATGCAACCCATTGATTGGGCGCCTGTTAATCAGCAGATAAAAGTCCTGGCTAAAGCTTCTAAAGATTTTTTATGCAAACAAATGGAAAAATGTGAGGCCTAGGTTGAGATACATCTAAAGGCTATAGCGCAAAACAAAGGCCTAAGAATTATTACACAACATTACACTCAAAGTGTTACAAACATGTCTATGAAATCTCGCATATTCATTGCTATGCACTATTTAGAAATAGGAGGAGCAGAAAGCGCACTTGTCGGGCTATTGCAAACCTTAGACTATTCAAGAGTTGATGTTGACCTTTTTCTTTATGCGCACCGCGGTGAAATGCTTGAATGGATACCTAAAGAGGTCAATCTACTTCCTGAAATCTCCGCTTATTCACACATAGAGGCACCAATCATAACCGCGCTTAAGGCTGGAGAGTTTGGAGTGGTTTGGGGTAGATTGAAAGCAAAATGGCAGTATCAGAAATACGCTAATCGTAAACACCCTAAAGATAATTCTGCTATTTTCCAATACGTAGATCTCAACGTTTTGCCTTTTTTGCCTTCACTCCATAATTGGGGCTATTATGACTTGGCCATCAGTTTTGTAACACCACATGGCATTGTTCTCGAAAAAGTGAAAGCCCACAAGAAAATAGCATGGATTCATACAGATTATTCAACAATCGACATTGATGTAGAAAAAGAACTACCAACATGGAATGGATACGACCACATTGCATCTATTTCTGAAAAAGTATCTGCTAATTTTTTATCTGTATTCCCTTCTTTAGCAAAAAAAATAGTTCTTATAGAGAATATCATTTCTCCAGCTTTTATCAAACGACGAGCTAATGCCTTTGACGCTCAAAAAGAATTTTCTCTACACTTTTCACCGTCTTCTACAAAACCGCGTCCGTTTATACTACTGTCTATCGGACGTTTTTGTGAAGCAAAAAATTACGATAATATCCCTGATATCGCTTGCCGTTTGTTGAAAAGAGGCCTTGACTTTAGATGGTTCTTGATTGGGTACGGAGATATGGAATCCTTAATCCGTCAACGTATTCAAGAAGCGGGGGTAGAACACCAAGTCATCATTTTAGGGAAACGTACCAACCCCTATCCTTACATTAAAGGGTGTGATATCTATATACAACCCTCCAGATATGAAGGGAAGAGCATAACCGTACGTGAAGCACAAATTCTTTGTAAACCGACAATCATTACCAATTAT
>NZ_CAUTBW010000036.1:0-26195 GCF_963536905.1 uncultured Alloprevotella sp.
GACTAAAAATAAGGAAAAACAAAGCATCTAGAGATTCCGACTAAAGAAAGGCAAGGAAAGCTATGAGTAAAAAAGTTAGAGCGTGGCCTAAAACAATCACGCGAATATCTGCCTCAGAATAACCTGTAAGAGTTCTTACGGCACGAATTCTTCCGAAATGTGGTGAATTGACACGTTTGTGCAACCGCAAGAAAAGTAAATACATCAAACTGCCCAAAAGAAGTTCACCAATAAATTCACTTCCCCATTCCAATGGACTTACTATCGATAAATACAGCCGAGTCCAACTATTTAGAATACTCCATGCAACGAGGCACAGCGTTAAATTGCGATGGCGCACAAGGAGAGCGAGGAAGATGCCCATAGCAGGCGCAGCTGGAATAAGACTTGCTAAAATTCCTACTCCTTCTCTATGATAGTTTAACGCAAGGACAACCATATCCTTTGAAAGAGTATCGGGGGAAAAATAACTTTGAAGTATGTATATTCCTTGATTAGCCAACACTACTGTAGAAAACAAGAACAAAAAGATCCACAACAATTCTTGCAAATTATTATTACGTATCAACACATACATGAAGAGCAGCATCAATGGGAGCCACAATGCAGGATACGACAATACAGAAGCTAAACTATCGAGGAAAAGAGAATGATATTGCATAGGATTTTATAGAATTTTTCCTATTCAGACTTTTTCCAAAGAAGTCTGTTCCAACCAACCACTTGTCCCATCTGGCAAAATGACTTGTAGCCACATTCCGCTTTCTGAAGATACCTCCACTGTTACTCCTGCATGTAAGGTTCTCATCTTACGAGCTGAAGTTACCGCACCATCAAACAATTCACAATCTTTCATCACAACCCCCAACTGCTTATTATAGTATTGATAACGAAGTTGATAAGCAAAGGTAAGGCTAACCAAACTTAGTATCACAACCAAGATAAGGGAAAAGAGAGCCGCTTTTTGCATCCAAATGCTCTGCGCAAAACGAAAGAGAGCTAAAAAGACAAAAGCAATAAACAGAAAAGACAGTCCGACAAAAGCCCAAGAATCAGGATTTAAAGATGTTCTGAGCTTTCTAATCAGAGTGAAAAAGAACATTTCAGAGGGCGCATCAAACTTATCTGGTAATTGAATCTGACTCAGTTCCAAACTATGGCGTATATCATCATTAGCTGGTTCTAAACGCAAGGCGCGTTGGTAATTAAGAATAGCACATGGTAAATTATCTTGTCGATAATAGGCATTACCTAAATTATTGTACTCGGCCACATTAGGACTTTTCTGCAAATCTACTTCATAAATGCGCGTTGCTTCCACATAATTCTTTGCAGCATAAAGACTGTCGGCCATGTGCTTTTGTGCCATCGCGGCCACAAAACCTAACAACCAAAAAGACAATATATATAAATGTGTCTTCATAAGCTTCTTATCTTTTCTTTTTTTCCATTTTACTTAACACATCAAAAGCCTTAGTTAATAGCTCTTGATTAGACAACTCTCCAGAGGGAGCGAAGCGAGCGTATTCGCATTCTGAAACAACACCAACAAACTCTTCAACGACTGCCTCATCGAGCCCAGCCTTGTGAAGATGTAACTGAAGAGAGTCCTTGCTAAAATCGCTCATCGCTATATGGAACTTAGAATCTACATATTCTTGTAGTATCCGAGACAACTCTTCATAAAAAGCTGGATTATCTATAGTTTGAAGCTTTTTATCTAAGGCTTTCAGACGTTGATTGGCCACTCTACCTGCTTTATCACGTCTACGCCCTGAAATATCATGAATTTGAGATATATACCGAGCTGCAAACTTATTCCCTATAATGCCTAACAATAAAATCAACAACGAAGAGATATAGAAAGCCCAACTTCCAATCCAAAAAGGATGATTTAAATCGCGAGTAGAAACAGGTCCCGTGATTATAGAGCTTATATCGCTTTTTCTAAGAGCCATTTCCTCCTGAACATCTTCTCTGGAGCGCACACCTTTTTCAACATTCAAATTGAGCGCATCAAGATGTAATGTCTCATAATGTTGAGTCTCAGGATTAAAGACTCGCATATCAACAGCTGGAATTTCGTATTTTCCTACTTTGTGAGGAACAAACGTATAATCATAATAAACCTCTCCCGTCGTTCCCGAAGATGTTACTTTCGTATTATAAGTGATTTTTGGATCATACGAATCAAAGTCTTTGGGAAAAACTAGAACAGGTGCTGGAATCAGTTTCAAATTTCCAGTTCCACGAAGCGTCAAGCGATAAGTTATCACATCGTTAGATCGTGGTACTTTTGTTTGCAAATTACTCGTGAGTTTAAACTGGCCAACTCCCCCACAGAAATTAGAAGGTTTAGGTTCAGGTAAAGGAATAACGTCTATATTCGTTTCAGGAACTTGACAATTTACTTTTACACCTATCACACCATTATTGAAGAAGGCATCAAAAGGATCAGAATACTGCTCTTGCTGTGCTACTACACATTCAAAAGAAAGACTAGGTATGGACACTTTCCCCGTTTTTTGTGGAAAGATAACATTCTGATAAATCACACCAGTCCGATATAACTTTCCACCTACAGATTCATTACTCATTTGTATGCTTTTGACAGGAATCTCTTGAGAGACTAGACCTTTAAAGTCTGGTCTGCGTGTTAGCATAACATTACTGAGTCCTACACCTGGTCGGCAATGAATCTTGTAAGTTAATAAAATTGCCTCTTGTTCGAACACACGCTTACGATTTGGTGTAACAGTTATAAACAAATCTTTATTAGTTACTACTGAACCAACTTTTTGCACAGAATTTTGGCTAACGGAAGAATGCTGGAATTGGGAGGACGAATTTGCCGCACTCGCTGCACCTTTCACCCGAATAATAGAAGGACTAGAATGGAGTATACGACCATTCAATGTTACTGAAGCAGCACCTATCTTAAATGTTCCATTCTTGCGTGGAGATAACAAATAGGTGTATGTTGTAGAAGAAGAGGATGTTGTGCGTCCATTTATCATTTGAATGCTATTGGATGTAGACACATTAGGTCCTGCAAGAACGTCAAAATCAGGAAAGGACGGACCACGGAAATCTTTTGCATCAGAACTTCCCACTATAAATCGTACATAAAAAAAGTCTTCACTCCTATCAACCACTGATGGAGCCTTAATAACCAAGGATTGAGCAAACATCACAGTAGGTAGAAGTAACGAAAAAATAGCAAAGAAAATATACCTAATCATTCTTTTCACAATTTTGCGTACAAAAGTAGTGCTTGCTAAGCAGATAAACAAATATCTCACCGATAGCAAAGAAATCGAGAAGATAAAAAAAGTAGTTTTATAAAGAGTAAATTCATCCATAGAGTTTAAAAAGCTATGTCATCTACAAGAGATGGCATAGCTTTAATTACTATGTTCAATAAAGTCTAACAAATATTAGCTTTATCGCTTACTTACTTCAAAACAACAGTGATGTCCTTGTCTTCTTCTGTTACTACGATTTTGTCTTCACGAAGTAACCAGCCCAAACCTAAATAGAGGTCTTTGTCGGCACGCACTTTTATTGCTTTTTTCAAATCTTTGCCTGAAAGCTCTCCATTTGCATTAAGAGCTTCCCAAATCTTTCCAGCTAATGCGCCTGCTTTTTCTTGAAACATAAACTTGAATTTAATAAAATTAACGGAGATATTTTGTTTTATTTCCTTTGCGACAAAGATAATCTTTTCTAAATGTAATGTTTACATCCTTAGCACTTTACCATGAGATATTGCATTCTTTCTCTAAAATAATTCATCTATTCCATTGTTATTTACTATTTTTGTAATCTGTATTTAGCAAGTATTCCTCAATAAAATGTTCTCTATCCTTATTCCTACATTTGAACACGATTGTTCTAAGTTAATTGATGACTTAAACACACAATGCCAAGAGCTGCACAAAGAGCAACCAACGGATTTTATGTATGAAATTATTGTGAGTGATGACTGCTCTACTAAAGAACATTATAGAACTTTGAGAGAAAAGCTAAAAAACATACCTTTCTGTACGCTTATTTATCAAGAGAAAAATACGGGAAGAGCACGTAATCGCAACATTCTAGTTGGAATGGCTCAGTACAAATGGGTAATTCTAATAGACGACGATGCAGAAGTTTGCACTCCGGACTTTATCCGCACCTATTGGACACATCGGCACGAAGCTGATGTGGTTTGCGGTTCACTAAAAAATCCGCAAGCTCCCCCACAAAGAGAGCACGAACTACGTTATGTGTATGAACATCATGCGCAGAAACATCGCTCGGTACAATACAAAAACAACCATCCTTATGATGCATTTACAACCTTCAATGCTTTGTTCAAAAAGGATATTTTTGAGAGAATTCATTTCGATGAGCGTTGCAAGGAATATGGGTATGAAGATGTCCTTCTTGGTATCACCCTAGAAAAAGAAGAATGTAGTATTCTCCACATTGACAATCCACTCATTCATGCAGGGATAGATTGCAATTCAGATTTTCTAAAAAAGACAGAGGCTTCACTAAGAACACTAAAATATTTAGGCTTTCCTATGCAATTACGGGCTGGAGCTTCTAGATATTATTCGATCTTTAAAAGACTTCATGCGGCATGGCTCTTACGCCTTTTATTCCGGCTTCTTAATAAAAAAATAAGAAGGAATCTTTTGGGCTCTCACCCAAAAGTATTCCTTCTCAATACATATAAACTACTTTATTACTCTCAACTCTAGAATGGTACCTCATTAGGAGCTGGTGGCATATCGTCAAATCCTTGTGGAACAGATTGATTCATCTTCGAAGAAATGATATTTGCATCTTCACCTGGCAAAGGTACAGCCTGATCGTCCTCAGGATTCTCAAAGCGCACATACTTTCCTTTGAAACGCAGTGTTACATCCCCCACCGAACCATTACGATGCTTTGCGATAATGATTTGTGCCATACCTTTGAGGTTGCGACCATGCTCATCTGCAAAGATATGGTAGTATTCTGGACGGTGGATAAAGAGTACCATATCGGCATCTTGCTCTATGGCTCCCGATTCACGCAAATCACTCAACTGAGGGCGTTTTCCCTCAATTCCTTCACGGCCTTCAACGCCACGATTCAACTGACTCAAAGCAATAATAGGAATATTCAACTCTTTAGCCAGCCCCTTCAACGAACGGCTAATAGTACTCACCTCTTCTTGTCGAGAATTATAAGACATGCCACTTGCATTCATCAACTGCAAGTAGTCAATCATAATCATCTTTATACCATGTTCTCTCACCAAGCGGCGCGCCTTTGTTCGAAGTTCAAAAACCGAGAGGTTGGGCGTATCGTCGATATACAATTCCGCACCATCCATCAAGCGTATCTTAGAGTCCAGCTGTGGCCATTCGTATTCTTTCAACTGCCCATTACGAATTTCTTCACTAGGTATCTCACAAACATTGGCTATAAGACGATTTACAAGCTGGACGTTAGACATTTCCAAAGAAAAGAAAGCCATAGGAATATTCTGATCTATGGCAATATTACGGGCCATACTCAAGGCGAAAGCTGTTTTACCCATCGCTGGACGTGCTGCTAAGATAATCAAGTCCGTCTTTTGCCAACCGGCAGTCATTCTATCTAGTTCATGATAGCCAGAAGGAATTCCACTCAAACCATCTTTTCGTGCTGCTGCAGCTTTTAGTTGTTCTATTGCATCTCTAATAACAGGCTCAATATTGGTGTAATCCTTTTTGACATTGGATTGTGAGAGTTCAAAAAGTTTTCCCTCAGCCTCTTGCATCAAATCGTCAACATTGGTTGTTGCGTCAAAGGCCTTCGACTGTATCCCTGATGTGTAAGTAATCAGTTCTCGCGCAAGAGCCTTTTGAGCAACAATTCGCGCGTGATACTCTATGTGCGCACTACTTGCCACCATACCACTCAACTGAGTGATATAGAAAGGTCCACCAATCTCCTCTAACTTGCCTTCCCTGTTGAGTTCCTCTGTAACAGTGAGTATGTCAACGGGGCGTTCATCATGATAAAGCTGCTGAATGGCAGAATAAATCAATTGATGACGGTGTTCATAGAAAGATGTAGGACGAAGGATGTCAGAAACACGAAAAAAGGCTTCTTTCTCAATCATCAAGGCACCCAAGATAGCTTGTTCAAACTTAGGTTCTTGTGGTTGCAAACGACCAAGATCGTCTTGTATTGGCACGACAGTCTGAGCCTTTCGTGAACGACGAGTAGTATTTGTAATGGGCATAGTTTCTACTTATTTTTGGGATGCAAAAGTAACACTATTTCTACACTATGAGAGCTAAAGCAATGAAGAATATCACTGCCGCTCATAACAACCTATGTCTGGCGCATTACCTTGCAAGCGAGGATGTCCCAAACGATCTGTAGGATAATTATTGCTTATGCCACCATCTGCGTGCCCCACAGCTTGAGACAAGCTATCGAGCTGAAAAGTAAAAATCAATTTGTCGTAATTAAAGGTAGGAGTAAAATTTTTAGCATTAGAAAAATCTTTCGGATTATCGCTTTCCCAAAAGCAATTCAAGAAATGCTCATCAGCAACTTTCTCGGTATTCAATAAACAGTTTCTAAACAAATAATTAAAGGCTATACCACTCCCTTTTTCCTGTTTCAACCCTTGTACATCATCCTTATTTCTCCCTGTCACTATTGTATTGAAAACATTCAAAGTTGTTAAAGGAATTCCATAGTTACCATCATAATTCGAGAAGCGCAGAGCTACTCCGTCACCGCCTACTAACGGATAGAACTGGGCTATCGTACAATGAATAAACTGGACATCGCCACCTTTAACACTCACACAATCGCCACCTGCGTTGGTCAACTGACTATTAATAACGAATACTTTATTAGACTTTAGGGAAAGTCCATCACTAGCGACATTGTGAACTACACAACCATTCATTGTCAGTTTTGTTTGCAAGACATTTGAACTATCACAACGAATGCCGTATTGGCCACTATGAATGTCGGTGTACATCAAACTGTTGTCATAGCTTTCGGCTGCAAAAAAAACTCCCCCCCACTGGTTGGGAATGCGATCATAGGAGATACCGCTAAGCATATTTCCCAAACGGTCACCACGCAGTACTACATTTTGTTGAGCACTACCCTCCGACTGTAATTTTCCTCGTACGATAAGACTTGCACCTGGATGGAAATAAAGTCGCGCACCTTGAAGTAATTTTAGAGTAGCTCCCTGTTCTACGACTAAACTATCAAAAATTTGATACGGACGATTTGCTGTAAAAGTTGTATCTGAAGAAATGGTGATTCCTTTAAGGTGATAGACACCTTGTGCGTATGCTTGCAGTACTACATTCTGCACTTTTCCTCCTTCTGTTTGGAAAAATAGACGATCCCTTACGATTGCAGGCTCATCCTCATCAATTTCTGGAGTATTGAGAAAGAAGAAAACAAACATACTATCTTTCTTCGCTATCTCAAAATCTGTTCCGACACCATTGGCTAGCATTTCGCCATCAATATTAACACGGAATGGGGAATTTGCTCCCTTCTCTAACCAAGCTCGAGTAAGACGGATGGATTTATTATTGGGATTATAGACCTTGAAAGTATCCGTTTGCGTAGGAAGTCCTGCCAATATTGTATCAAGAGAAAGAGTATCTCTATTGAAACGTAGAGAAGCCGTATCAGAAACAATATATTGATCTTCATCTACGCAGCCAATGGCCACAAAAAGAAATACAAAAATGTAGAGTAACTTATTCATGATACATAAAACGAAGAAACTAACTATTTATTACATACATAATATATTATTGCCTTTATGGAAACATCAAAAAAGCTAGCAACTCGCAAACTCAACTTCTTTCAGTTATAATTAGAGGCTCTATAGAAACAAATAACACAAAACAGAGAAAAAGAATGATTGCCATCACCCATAAAAAAGCGAAAGATTGTCAATATTATTCTTATTTTATAGCCGCAGGGATGGCTTAAAAATCAACTTCTCTACATCGGAGCGAAAATAACGCAAAATTGAACTCCCACTAAAATAGGACTATTTTCAACTTCTCAAGGACAAATTTTATTTTGTAGTATAGAAATTTTATTTTGTAGTATAGAAATTTGAATTACAATAAGGAAAAATTGAAATATAATAAGGTTATCAGCCGACAGCTTTATTGTATTTTCAGACAGAATAAGGATAAAAACATGTTTTATAGCACTAAACTAGCTTCAAAATTGATAAAAAACACACAAGAAGCATATTTTTTCTTACTATCCCTCTAATGTTGAGGAAACATTTTAAGAAATTCATCTCTATTTCGAAGAAACGTGATGTCAAATAAAACAACCATTTAAAATATATTTTTTCAAGTTTCTCCTCTAAGAGATAAAACGACTTTTAGAAGACAACAAGAAATACGCTGTTATAGCAAAAAAGAAAGAATTTTTAGTGGAAATATATATAAAGCAGATTTCCAGTTGAATGCTCAACTAAAAATCTGCTTATATAAAAGGCTTACTTACCAGCTTCAGGGATTCGCTTCAAAAGTAAGCAAAGATGATCCCAAACCATAGGCACTGTAGGAATCAGCAAGCGTTCGTCAGGGCTATGCACACCGCGAAGAGTTGGGCCAAAGCTTATCATGTCCATGTGAGGGTATTTCACGCTGAACAGGCCACGCTCCAAACCAGCATGGATTCCTAATACTTGAGGTTCTTTGTTGAAGAGCTCTTTGTAAGTTTCAACTGCCATCTTCACAAGAATACTGCTAGGGTTGGTTGTCCAACCTGGATAACCGTCACCTGTTTTGACGTTCTGTGCTCCTCCCAGTTCAAAAGCAGCACGGACCATGGCACTTATATTGCGACGATTGCTCTCAATACTTGAACGCTGACTTGTGATGACTACTACAGCAGGTTCTTTCTGAGATGCAGCAAAGAAAGCCAATTCAGGATTTGATGCAATTTGCTCAGGAGTCATTAAGCGAATGCTAGCAAGATTTGAACTCGTTTCTACGAAATTGTCAATGGTTTGGCTCATTGCTAAAACGCCATTATGCACAGCGCGTAAGGACAGCAACATCTTGCGAGTTTCAGCAGGAGCTTGAGCCATTTCGGCAGGAGCTTCAGAAATGAGAGTTGCCATTATAGACTTTTCCGTCTCAGAGAATTCATTTTTTATCTCATCCTGGAATACTGCTAAATCCTCTTGTAACTGTTTGCTAAAAGAAGAGGGAACTGCGCAAAGTGCTTCAGCCTCACGTGGGATGGCATTATGAAGGCCTCCAGCTTGAATATCGACAAGGCGGAGATCCGTTTTCTCCATTTCGTCGCAAAGGAAACGCAGCAACAATTTATTAGCATTGGCACGCTTCTTATTAATGTCGTCACCTGAGTGACCACCCATCAATCCCTTAACTACAACACGGAACGTATCAAAGCCTGCAGGGAGAGATTCTTTAGTGAAGGGGAACGCCGCAATCGTATTGGCACCACCAGCACAACTCACAAAGATTTGTCCTTCGTCCTCAGAGTCAAGATTGATAAGGTAGTCGCCCTCCATAAAGTCGGACTTCATACCAAAAGCGCCAGATAGCCCCGTTTCTTCATCGCGCGTAAAAATACACTGGATAGGACCATGCTCTATATCTGAGGATTGTAGTAGCGCCATTTCCATAGCAACGCCAATACCATCATCTGCACCCAGTGTGGTTCCTTTAGCTTTTAGCCATTCTCCATCAACATAAGTTTGAATAGCGTCTTTCTTAAAGTCGAAATCCACATCTGCATTTTTCTCACAAACCATATCCATATGGCTTTGCAGCACAACAGTTGCACGGTTCTCATACCCAGGAGTGGCTGGCTTAAAGATGGAAACATTTCCTGTCTCATCTATTTTTGTTTTTAAGCCCAATTCCTTACCAAAATTCAAAAGGAACTCAGCCATTTTTTCTTCGTGCTTAGAAGGTCGAGGAACTCTATTTACCATCGCAAAGCAATCAAAGACCTCTCTCGGTTGTAAATCTTTATTTTCCATAAGTTGTTTTTATAAATTGAGTATAATGCAAATTTAGGAACAATTTCAAATGTTCAAGACTTCAGACAAAGAGAAATGATAAAAAAACATTAAATATTAGAGATTATAACACTTTTAGCGTAACTTTGCGCCCTAAATAAAAAGAATATCAGATGATAAAAACACTATTGATATTGATATTGATAGTAGCCGTTAGTTTCTTACTTCTTGGTGTTAGATTATTACTCGGTAAACAATTCATACACACACATATAGAAGGAAATAAAGCGATGAACGATCAAGGTATCACTTGCTATCGTGATATGGAAAAGAAAGAGCGTAGTCATAACCGATTCGCAGTGTCAGAGAAATCAAAATAATAACAGCAATGAAATATACAACTCTAATGTTGGCTGCTCTCACCCTAGTTGCAACCAGCTGTAACAACAAAAACAAAAGTACCCAGCCCAAAGAGAATGGTCTGGCAAAGGTTTCTACTCAAGAAACAAAAGGAGGCAACATTGCCTATGTAGAATTGGATAGCTTTGCTACGAAATACCAATACTGCATCGATCAAACGGAAGCCCTAAAGCAAAAGCAAGCTTCCTACCAGCAGAAACTTCAGTCTGAAGAAAACGCACTTACAAATTTAGCCTCTACAGTTCAACGTAATGCACAGAAAGGTGTATACAAGAGCGAAGATGAATATAAGCGTGCAATGGCTAGCGGTCAGCAGAAACAACAAACGTATATGCAGCATCAACAGCAATACTCTGCAGAAATGGAAAAAGCTACGAATGCATACTACGAAGAATTCCACCGTCGCGTAAAAGATTACTTGAAAGAATATAACAAAGATGGTCGCTATGCTATGATTCTTACAAATAGTGCAGCAACTGTCAATGTTCTTTATGCTGAGCCTTCGCTGAATATTACAGATGAAGTTATTGAAGGTCTTAACAAGCAATATAAGAAGTAATTATAAAAGCCACGTTATCACATCCCGATAAGTGGGTATAAACAGAAAAGGCGCACATAAGAAGAATGTGCGCCTTTTCTGTTTATGTGTTCTCAACCTTTATGTAATAAATCTGGACGAAGTTTAAGCGTTCGTTCATAACTCTGCTGTATCTCCCATTCCTTAATCTTAGCATCATTACCACTCAATAGAATGTCAGGAACTTCCCAACCTTTATAGTTACTTGGGCGCGTGTAGACGGGAGCAGAGAGAAGATTGTCTTGAAAAGAATCGCTCAATGCACTTTGTTCGTCTGAGATACTCCCAGGGATGAGACGTACTACAGAATCTATAATTGCAGCTGCAGCTATCTCTCCACCTGTTAATACGTAATCTCCAATGGAAATTTCTTTTGTAATAAGATGTTCGCGAATACGATGGTCTATACCCTTATAATGTCCGCATAATACTATGAGATTCTGATGAAGGCTAAGTTTATTAGCCATGGGCTGGTCAAAAGTTTCACCATCGGGCGTAGTAAAAATAACCTCATCGTAATCGCGTTCTTTTTTCAGCGCAGAAATACAATCATCAATAGGCTGACACTGCATTACCATGCCGGCAAATCCACCATAAGGATAATCATCTACACGGCGATGTTTATCCTTTGTATAATCACGCAAATCATGAATGCAAATCTCAGCTAAGCCTTTCTTCTGTGCGCGAGCTAAGATAGAAGTATTAACAAATCCCGTCAGCATCTCAGGCAATACCGTAATAATATCTATACGCATCTTCCTGTTCTTAATTATTTTACTTGCAAAAGTAGTTCTTTTTTCCTAGTTTTCCGTATTTTTGCCTTTGTTATGAGTGAAGAAGAAAGAATTGCTTTTCTCCGTAAGGAACTGCATCGGCATAATTATTTATACTACGTCAAGAATTCTCCAGAAATTGGCGATGAGACATTCGATCGCTTAATGCACGAACTTCAAGGATTAGAAGCTCGGCATCCAGACATGTTTGATATCAACTCCCCTACTCAACGCGTAGGCTCTGATTTAAACCATGATTTTAAGCAGGTGATTCATCGTTACCCTATGCTTTCTCTAGGAAACACATACAATCGCGGAGAAGTAGCAGACTTTTATAACAGAGTAAGCACGAACCTCAATGGGGAGCCTTTTGAAATCTGTTGTGAACTAAAATTCGACGGACTTAGCATTTCTTTATGGTATGAAAAAGGAGAACTGATCCGAGCTGTTACTCGAGGCGATGGAATTCAAGGAGATGATGTCACTGACAACGTACGCACAATCCAAAGTATTCCACTTCGACTTCCCAATCATTTAAACTATCCCGAAGAATTTGAAATTAGGGGAGAAGTTCTCATGCCTTGGAAGAGTTTTGAAGCACTTAATGAAGAGCGTGCAAAAAATGAAGAGCCACTTTTCGCTAATCCACGTAATGCTGCATCAGGAACACTTAAAAGTAAGAACTCTAAAACTGTAGCCAAGCGCAAGCTTGACGCCTACCTGTATTATCTATTAGGCCCAGAAATTTCCCAAACAAGCCATTATGCCAATATGAAAATGGCTGCAGGATGGGGTTTTAAGGTATCAGAGCATACAAAACTAGTACATTCTTTGGAAGACATCTATGATTTTATAGACTATTGGGATATTGAACGCAAGAATCTCCCAGTAGCAACAGACGGTATAGTTCTAAAAGTAGACTCTCTAAAACAACAACAACAATTAGGCTTTACAGCTAAAACACCAAGATGGGCAATCGCCTATAAGTTTCGAGCAGAAAGAGAACGTACAAAACTCAAAGAAGTAACCTACCAAGTAGGTCGGACAGGAGCTGTAACTCCTGTGGCTATTATGGAACCTGTCCAATTAGCAGGAACTATAGTTAAAAGAGCGTCTCTTCATAACGCTGATATAATATCTAAACTTGATTTACACCTTGGCGACTATGTCTATGTAGAAAAAGCTGGCGAGATTATCCCTCAGATTGTTGATGTGGATAAATCTGCACGCACTTCAGACCTTGGACAAAAAGTCTATTTTGCAACCACCTGTCCCGAATGTGGTACGACACTAGTTCGCTATGAAGGTGAGGCCGCTCACTATTGTCCCAACGATACAGCTTGTCCTCCGCAACTAAAAGGTAAGATTGAGCATTATATAAGTCGCGATGCGATGAATATAGATTCGTTGGGACCGGAAACTATTGACGATTATTTTGAACGCGGCCTTATTAGGACTGTGGCAGATTTATATAAACTCACGATTACAGACCTAGCAGGAGCTGATAAAAGTCGACTTATTTCCGCACAAAAAATTGTTGGGGCTATTGAGAAAAGCAAACAACAACCTTTTGAGCGAGTACTCTTTGCTTTAGGCATTCGTTTTGTCGGGAAAGTAATTGCTCAAACTATTGCTCGTCACTTTGGTAATATTGATACAATTGAATCTTCCACATTGGAAGATATGCTACAAGTAGAAGGTATAGGCCCTGTTATTGCTCAAAGTGTTGTTGCATGGTTTAAGGAGCCGCGCAACAAAGACATAGTAGAAGAACTCAGAAGACATGGAGTCCAAACGACGATTAAGAAAACGGAATTGTTAGGCGAAGAGCTTAAAGACAAATCTGTCGTAATTAGTGGGACGTTTAGCAAACATTCCAGGGAAGAATATAAAACAATTATCGAAAATCACGGCGGTAAAAACGCCAGCAGCATCTCAAAAAATACATCTTTCGTACTAATGGGAGAGAAAATGGGAATCAGTAAACGCCAGAAGGCAGAAACTCTTAATATACCACTAATTACAGAAGAAGAATTTTTAGAAATCATTGGAGAAAAGCCTTAAAGCGCGTTGTACATACCACAATTTACAAACATATAAATTCATTGAAAGAGTCATATTATGAGACATAATCCTTTCCGCGGCTTTGGCATTGCCGTAGCTACACCATTCGACAAAGAAGGCCATGTTGAGTTGAACACCCTTCGCACTTTAGTACGTGACCAGCTTGTAGCAGGTGCAGACTTCCTCTGCGTATTAGGGACAACTGCAGAGACACCGACTCTTAGTTACGCAGAAAAAATAGCTATTAGAGAAACACTAATAGAAACTGCCGGAAAAGATGTGCCTCTTCTCCTTGGATGTGGTAGCAATAATACTTCAGACGTTTGCCACTTCCTAAAAACTGAAGATCTTTCTGGGTTTGACGGTATTCTTGTTGTCTGCCCATTCTATAATAAACCAACACAAGAAGGACTATATCAGCATTTCAAAGCTATAAGTGAAGCAAGCCCACTTCCCATTGTTCTTTACAATGTTCCAGGTAGAACTGGAGTTAATCTTACTGCACAAACAACACTTCGCATTGCACAAGATTGTAAAAATGTTGTGGCCATAAAAGAAGCAAGCGGAAAGATTGAACAAATTGAAGATATCGTTGACAATGCACCAGAAGGATTCGATGTAATAAGTGGAGATGATTCTATAACATTCGAGCTAATGACTATTGGAGCAAAAGGTGTCATCTCTGTTATAGGCAATGCCTACCCCCAAGACTTTGGCAATATGATTCATTACGCACAAAAAGAAGAATATACAGAAGCTCTAAAACTCCACCGTAGTTTCAATGGACTTTATAAACTAATGAGTATAAATGGTAATCCTTCTGGAATCAAATGCCTCCTTAACATTCTAGGTAAGGCTGAAAATATACTTCGCCTACCACTTGTCCCTGTAACTGAAGAGATAGAAAAACGTATAAAACTTTTTACTGAAAAGTTCAAGACTGAATAGCGTCAAGACAAAGAATAAAAATAAATAAGAAAAAGGTCTTTACTCGTCTCATCTTATTTTACATATATTATAAGTGCTTCCAAAGGTGTATAAGCCTCTTCGGGAGCCTTTTTTAACTTAGCAATATCCAGCACCGTAATACCCATATTCTCTCCTATCTCAACCGCTAACTACCCTCTCAATTTCATAGAGAAATAAGATAGAGAAAATTATCGACTTTAACAAATTAAAATATTCTCAGTAAGACCTTGATAATGAAATATAGGATAATAAAAAAGCTACCCTCTTTGAGGGTAGCTTTTAGAATTAAAAATCTTATTTATGCTTCTGCAGGAGCTTCAGTAGCCTCAGCTACTGTATCTTCTTCAGCAGACTCAGCTGTTGCGGCAGCTTCGGCAGCAGCCTTAGCAGCTACTTCAGCAGCCTTCTTTTCAGCTACTTTTTCAGCGATTTTCTCATTTACTTTCTTTTCAGCTTCTAAGCGTGCAGCAACTGCAGCTTTCTTCTCTGCTGCAGTCTTGGTATTATCAGCTTCAGCCTTTTTTACCTTAGCATCCTTCCAAGCCTCAAACTTAGCCTTGGCAGCAGCTTCATCAAAAGCTCCTTTGCGTACACCAACATTGAGGTGCTTCATCAACATAACACCTTCTGCACTAAGAATATGACGAACTGTATCAGAAGGTTGCGCACCGCATTCTACCCAATGAAGGGCACGTTCAAAATTCAAATCTACCGTGGCAGGATTGGTATTAGGGTTGAAAGTACCAATCTTTTCGATAAACTTACCATCACGTGGTGCTCTTACGTCTGCAGCTACAATGCTATAAAAAGCATAGCCCTTACGGCCGTGGCGCTGCAATCTAATTCTTGTTGCCATTTTTAATAAATATTTTATTAGGTTTGAATTATATGCCATTAACTCGTAATAGCGAGCGCAAAGTTAATTCTTTTTCCTTATATGACAATACCTTTGCTGAACATTTTAACTTCCCATGCCACGACTATATTCTTTTGCGAGTCCACCTTCGCTCGTCTCTCGATAAACAGAAGGAAGATCATGCCCCGTTTCTTTCATCACTTCAACGCATTTGTCATAACTAATACGATGAATGCCTTCTGCAAAAGTAGAATATATATTAGCATCTAATGCTCGTGCTGCTGCATGAGCATTTCTCTCAATACAAGGAATCTGCACTAATCCACAGATAGGATCACATGTCATACCCAAATGATGTTCTAATCCCATTTCTGCGCTATATTCTATGCTAGCCAGACTTCCACCGAAAATATAATTAGCTGCAGCTGCCGCCATAGCACAGGCTACTCCCACTTCTGCTTGACAGCCACATTCTGCTCCACTAATACTTGCTAGGCTCTTTGCCACATTACCTACTAATCCTGCAATGGCTAAGGCATGAAGAATGCGTTGCTCTGGGAATTTACGGGATTTAGCAATATGATACAATACTGCAGGAACAACACCGCAGCTACCACAAGTAGGAGCCGTTACAATCTCTCCACCACTTGCATTCTCTTCACTCACTGCCAATGCATAAGCAAAGACAAGGCCGCGTGTTTGCAAGCTAGTGCCATACCCCATTGCTTTAATAAAATAATCGGGGGCCTTACGACGCAATTTCAACACACCTGGAAGAACACCTTCATGAACTAATCCTCGCTCTACTGATGCTTCCATTGTTTTCCAAACTTTATCAAGATAGCTCCAAATCTGCGGACCTTCACAATGCTCTACATACTCCCAATAAGATTTGCCTCGCTGTTCACACCAGTGTTTAATATCACCAAGATGATTAAGTTCGTAAACATCTGGTGTTTCTAAAGCATCACTATCTTCTTCAGCCAGAGCTCCTCCTCCAATACTATAAACTGTCCATGGATCACCAAATTCAGCCAAAGCACCAGCACATTCAAACATCATTCCGTTTGGATGAAACTTTGGCATAATATCAGCTCTCCAAATAATCTCACAGGTATCACCAAAAACCTGTTGAATAGCATAATCTGTTAAATGGCCACGCCCTGTTGCCGCAAGTGAACCGTATAAAGTGACACGAAACCTTTGTGCCTCTGGATGCAAAGATAAATACTTTTCAGCTGCAAATCTGGGCCCCATAGTATGCGAAGATGAAGGTCCCTGCCCTATTCTAAAGAGTTCTCTTAGACTTTTCATGATTCTTTCTCTTTGATAATCCCTTTTCTGTAAGCTATTAGCAATTTTTCGAGGTCAACAATTTGTCCTCTCAGTTCTTCTCCTTTATCTGTATCACTTACCATTTCTCTACGTCCCATCATCTCAACGATTTGAGTGGTACTCTTTATGTCTGTACCATTAGCTATTGCATCTTCGGTACTCTTGAATGGAGCATGTTGAACTAATTGAAAGCCGCGACTATGATATACAAGCGTATAACCAGCAATACCTGTCGTATGATGATAAGCTTTAGCAAAACCACCATCTATTACCATCAAACGACCATCTGCTTTAATTGGATTCTCTCCAGAACCAACTTTCACGGGGACGTGTCCGTTTATAATATGTCGATGCTTTCCTATTACACCAAAAGCATCCATTAATTTATCACAAACATCTGCTTGTTCTCTAAGACGATAATAAAAACCTTTTTCTTCTTCATGCGTTTCTTTCTCAGCAACAAAATAGCGTTCAAAAGTTGCCATCTTTGACTTATCAAATAGAGGACTATTGGGACCACACCATAAATACCAAAAATAATCACAGGCTTGTTCCCGCTCTGCTGAATCAAGTCCATCATCAAAAGCCGCACGAATTTCTTGTTCAACACGGGTCATCAATTCTTTTCCACTTACTTTAGTCC
This sequence comes from uncultured Alloprevotella sp., assembly GCF_963536905.1. Taxonomy (NCBI): domain Bacteria; kingdom Pseudomonadati; phylum Bacteroidota; class Bacteroidia; order Bacteroidales; family Prevotellaceae; genus Alloprevotella; species uncultured Alloprevotella sp. Next base: position 17,668 of record NZ_CAUTBW010000036.1, read on the forward strand.
CACAGACATTTACTTTCCGTAGAGAACCGTCAGAATTAAGTGGCACAGAAGCGTGGAATAGTAGATTAGAATTATAGGTCCCACACATAGAACCATGAGACAAAAGACATTGAACATGACGCTGGAGTTTATCACTAATAATAAAACTATGGACAAGACGCTCAACAACTCTACGTTCTTCTTCCGTAAGCATAAAAGGATTAGACTCATCCAATGTTGGAAAAACAGAATCTAATAAATCATAGCTCTTACCATAAAGCGAGATTGTCGTATCATGAATCTTCGCCAAAACTCCACGATCTTTCATATCCCAGTCAGGATACTTCTCATATAACTGACCTTCTAGTTTAAACTGGATAATGGCTATTGCCTTATGCATCTGAGCTAAAAGATGAACCTCTTTTTCACTCAAATTTCTTCCTGTATCTTCTAATTTAGGAATAAAAATCTCACATGGATCCTCAGCATAAGTCTCCATAGCAAAGGTAGAAAGTGGCAAAAGATTTATAGCATATCCTTCTTCTAACGTTTGCATATTTGCATAACGCAAAGACAAGCGTAACACACTAGCCACACATACAGGATTTCCGGCAGCTGCTCCCATCCATAGAATATCATGATTCCCCCATTGTATATCCCAATGATGATAAGTTTCTAATGTATTCAATATTAAATGAGCACCTGGGCCTCTATCAAAAATATCACCCAATAAATGCAATTGATCTACAGCCATACGCTGAATAAGGTAACAAAGAGCAATAATAAATTGATCGGCTCGTTTTGTACCAATAATCGTCTGAATAATAACATTTACATACGCTTCCTTATTATGATCTTCGGTTGATTCATGTAAGAGTTCTTCTATTATATATGTAAATTCTGAAGGCAAACTTTTTCGTACCTTTGAACGTGTATATTTCGAAGAAACTCGACGGCATACAGCTATCAATTGGTTAAGCGTCGTCTGATAATAATCTTTTATATTCTTATCTGTTTGCTTTACTAATTCCAATTTTTGTTCAGGATAATAAATCAAAGTACACAAGTCTGTCATATCTTTATCTCTCAATGAATTAGAAAACAGTTCTTGAACTTTTCTTTTAATATTACCTGAAGCGTTACGAAGAACATGCTGAAATGCTTCGTTCTCGCCATGGAGATCTGCCATAAAATGCTCGGTAGGCTTTGGCAGATGTAAGATAGCCTCTAGGTTTATAATTTCTGTTGTAACACTTGATATTGTAGGAAAATCTCGTGCCAGGAGGCGCAAGTATCGTTCACAATCTAATACACTTTTTAAATTCGGATGCGTCATAGTTATTTTATTATATGCAAAAATAAGTATTTTCTTTCAACGGCATAGCAAGAAGAGAAATTGAAGCACTTTGAAAAGTAAATGAAAATCTTCTTTAATTAGACATTAATAACTAAGCCCTCATTTGCCAATATTGTTCGCGGAAAAACTTGTTGAGCTTCTTGTAATAGAATCGACTCATTTTCATATCTAGCAGAGAAATGTCCTATCATTAACGTCCCAACTTTTGCAGATTTAGCCAACATAGCTGCTTGACGTGCAGTGGAATGCATCACTTGCTGAGCGCGTACAACATTCTCTTCACAAAAGGTTGCTTCATGGTATAATAAATCTATTCCCGTTAATACCCCAGCCAAATTAGGAAGGTAGCATGTATCAGAACAATAAGCATAACTTCTAGGAATTTCTCCAGGAAACGTTAATCTCGAATTGTCTACACATTCACCATCTGGCAGAATCCAATTTGCTCCTTCTTTTATACTATTTATTGCATAATTAGGGATTTGATAAAAATCAATCATATCTCTACGGATATGTGGCAAAACTCGTTTTTCTTTGAAAAGATAACCACAACATAGAACTCGATGGGATAAAGGAATAGTATACACTTCCACACTTCGATCCTTATAAATCAATTCATTCTTTTTAGAGTTAACACAATGAATATTTACAGGAAAACTTATACTCCTTTGATAGAAATCTAATTGTGGTTGTAGAAATTCTTTTAAGTCTTGTGGCCCATATATGTGAATAGGAGCTGTCCGCCCCAACATAGAAAAAGTCTGTATAAGTCCCATAAGTCCAAGACAATGATCGCCATGAGTATGAGAAATAAAAATCGTATTAAGATGAGAGAATTTCAACCGAGTCTTCCGAAATTGAAGTTGTGTCCCTTCTCCACAATCTATCATAAAAAGTTTTTCTCGCAAGTTTATTACTTGAGAACTAGGGTGATGCCTCAATGTTGGCAAAGCACTACCACATCCTAATATATGAATTTCAAATTTTTCCATTCGCTTCCTCTCCGTAATAGGGTGCGAAATTAACTTGAATATTTGTATAAAAGAAACATTTTTATACAAACAATGCAAGTTCACAAACAAAGACTCTTCTAAGTTGATTGGCTTATTACCAGGGAAATTCATAATTTTGCGAACAAAAGATTATAAAGATGCATAGTAAAAAAGAAAAACTAGAAGCCTTTGGGCGTCTGCTTGATGTAATGGATACACTCAGAGATAAGTGTCCTTGGGATCGAAAACAAACGTATGAGAGTTTGCGCTCTAATACCATTGAGGAGACGTATGAACTGTGTGATGCTCTTTTACATAGAGATGATAAAAATATTTGTAAAGAGCTTGGAGATGTTCTGCTACACATTGTCTTTTATGCTAAAATAGGAAGCGAAGAGGGGGCTTTCGACATAGCTGATGTTTGTAATCAACTTTGCGATAAACTTATCTTCCGACATCCTCACGTATACCCACCGCAGGGAGAAGATAAGGCAGATATAAGCACAGCAGAGGGAGTCACAGAACAATGGGAGCAATTAAAGACAATGGAGAAAGATGGAAATAAGACTGTTTTAAGTGGCATTCCGAAAGCATTACCTTCTCTCATAAAAGCTTATAGGATTCAAGACAAAGCACGTGGGATAGGTTTTGATTGGGAAAAGCGTTCACAAGTTTGGGATAAAGTGAAAGAAGAAATCCATGAGTTTGAATCCGAGATAGAAAACAAAGACAAAGAAAAAGCAACGCGAGAGTTTGGGGACATTTTATTTAGCCTTATCAATGCTGCGCGACTCTATCACATCAATCCAGATAACGCGCTAGAGTACACAAATCAGAAATTCACACAAAGATTTAACTACCTAGAAGAACACACTCTTAAAAAAGGCATTCAACTCAAAGAACTTACCCTTAGTCAAATGAACAGTATTTGGGAGGAGGCCAAACATAGAGAGTAGCATCTTTTCAATAATAAAAACGACCATAAAGCACCGTTTTCAACTTATTTTGTACTTTTCCTCATTATTCTATTCCTAAATTTTATAAGTTTTGCTATTTAACAATAAGTTCGTATTTTTGTCCACACATATAATGATATATAAATCTCTCTTTACATGAAAAGACTTTTAGCCTTGATAACGGGCATTTTGCTTTTTGCAACTATCTTGAAGGGGCAATCCCCTGTAAAACCTTTTGTTATACCAGAATTAACAGAGTGGACCGCAAGCCAAGGAACTTCAACACTGAGCGGTAGAGTGATTGTACGCTCTAGCCAACTAGCATCAACAGCTCGACTATTAGTTGAACAATACAACTTACTTACAGGCAAACAACTTATCCTAACCAAAGGCAAACAAAAAAATGGAGATATAATTCTTGAAGTTATTGACGACAAAACTTTAGGAGATGAAGGATATAAATTAAATATCAGCAACACTATATGCATATCGGCAAGCTCAAATACTGGTCTTTTTTGGGGAACACAAACACTCCTTCAAATGATAAACCAAGATGGACTATTACAGAGAGGAACAGCTCGAGATATACCGCAATATAAATTGCGCGGACTTATGATTGATGTTGCTCGCAAGTTTGTTCCTATTGATTATCTACGCAATTTAGTCAAAATAATGTCCTACTATAAGATGAATACGCTTCAAATTCATCTTAATGATAATGGGTTTCGTCAGTATTTTGAAAATGACTGGAATAAAACCCCTGCTGCATTTCGACTTGAATGTGAAACATATCCGGGTCTCACAGCTAAAGATGGAAGCTACACCAAGCAAGAATTCCGTGATTTACAGAAACTTGCTGAAAAATATCATATTGAAATCATCCCAGAAATCGATGCTCCTGCACATGCTTTAGCTTTTACTCATTATCGTCCTGAAATTGCATCAGAAAATTATGGAAAAGATCATCTAGATCTTTTTAATCCTAAAACATACACGTTTCTTGATGCACTCTACAAAGAATACCTCGAGGGAAAAGACCCTGTATTCCGAGGACCGCGCGTAAATATAGGAACAGACGAATATAGTAATGCAGACAAAAAGGTCGTAGAAAAATTTCGCGCTTTTACAGATCATTATCTTGCTCTTATTGAGAAATATAACAAACAGCCAATGCTGTGGGGAGCTCTTACTCATGCAAATGGAGAAACTAAAGTCAGAAGTAAAGGTGTCTTAATGAATATTTGGTATAATGGCTATGCTGATCCCACTGAAATGAAGAAACAAGGTTATGAATTAGTTTCTATTCCCGATGGCTATGTATATATTGTACCTGCTGCTGGATATTATTATGATTATCTTAACTGCCAGTTTTTGTACAATAATTGGACTCCAGCCCAAATTGGTAATAAGAAGTTTAAAGAGCAGGATCCCGCCATTAGAGGAGGTATGTTTGCAATATGGAATGATCACTATGGTAATGGAATTTCGACAAAGGATATCCATGACCGCCTTTACCCTGCTTTGCAAACTCTATCCGTGAAATGCTGGACTGGTCAAAAAACTACTTTTTCTTATGCTAGTTTTGATTCTTTACGTACGCAACTATCGGAAGCACCTGGTGTCAATGAGCTAGGACGTTTACCTCAGGAAATTTTAAAACTTAACAGTATTTATCCTAATACATCTTTAGCCTTGCCCGTGATTGAGGCAGGATATGGAAATACTGTTGCTTTAGACATTGATTGTTGTAAAGAAGATAATGGAACAATACTTACTCAGAGCCATAACTCAATATTTTACTTGGCAGATCCTAAAGAGGGAAAGTTAGGTTTCTCACGTGATGGATACCTCAATTGCTTTAACTATCGTTTGCCCACACAAGGAAAAGTGAACATTCGTATCGTTATGACAAATCGAGAAACACAATTATATATTGATGGTAAACACAAAGAGACTCTTGGCGCACAAAAGGTTTGGGCTATATATCCAGAAAATAAGCTCAATACCATGCCAGATGCAAAATTCATTCCCACCGTGTATGCTCCCGTTGAAAAGAATGCTCTATACTATCAACGTACACTTTTCTTTCCTCTCCAAAAGACTGGAAATTTCAAGAGTAAAGTAAGTAATCTCACAATATCTGTAACACATTAAAAAAAGAATATGCAAGCTGAAGAATTAGAAGAAATCAAACAGGAAAATAGAGGTGGAATAAAACTCGAAGAGTTAAGTCTCCTTTTTTTATCTCATTGGTATTGGTTTGTATTTGCCGTACTTGTGAGTTTAAGTGTTGCTGTATATAAAATTATGACGACACCTCCCATTTACACTCGTAATACATCTCTCTTAATCAAGGATGATAAAAACACAAAATATTCCACAGTTAAGGATTTCCAGTATTTAGGGATTGGGGCAGCAAACACTAATATTCGAAATGAAATTCAAACAATCAGTGCATCCGAAAACATGGTAGAGGTTGTTAGACGCCTTCATTTGGATTTGCAGATGACTGTACCTCAACGTTTGCGTGAACGTCCTCTGTATAACGATGCTCCTGTGATGTTACATTTCTCTAATCTATCCGAACTAGAGACCTTTACGTTCAAATTAAAAATTGTAGATAAGAATCATGTAAAACTTTACGATTTCAACCAAGGCAACGACATTACAGCTCTTATTGGAACTACCTTTAAGAGCCCTTATGGCGCTTTACAAATTGAACTTACCCCATCTTTTTCTAACCAATGGATTGGACAAGAAATTACTGTACATAAGTACAATGTAAAGTCCGTTGGAGCAATATATTCTAGCAGATTATCTGTAGGCCAGAGCGATGAGGAATCTTCTATCATTGATCTTTCACTAAACGACGAGAACCCTGAAAGGGCTGAAGATATTCTCCGTTCTCTCATCAGTGTATACAATGATAACTGGATGAAAGATAAAAATCGTATGGCTGAATCAACCAATGAGTTTATAAACGAGCGGCTTAGCAATCTAACAAAAGAACTAGGAAATGTTGATTCAGACATTGCAAGCATTCGAAGCCGTAATCTAACCCCCGACGTTCAAGCTTCAGCCACTATGTATATGTCTCAGTCTGATGACAATTATAAGCATACGCTCGAATTACAGAATCAGCTGAGTATGACTCAATTCTTGGAACAATCGCTACGTAATAATAGTTCCAAGCAGCAATTACTCCCTCTTAATACAGTAGGCAATGCAAACATCGAATCTCAGATTGAAGCATACAATACGCTACTCTTAACGCGCAATGATATAGCAGCTAATAGTAACGAGCAAAATCCAGAAGTAAAAAAGAGTGATGTAAAATTGATGCAACTAAAAACTGCTATTCTTCGCTCTGTTCAAAATACAATAGCACAAATCAAGTCACAGATTGCAAACTATCAACGCTCTGAAGCAGAAACCAACAATAAAATTGCACTCAATCCTAAACTTGAGAAAGACCTGCAAAGCGTTAAGCGTCAGCAGGATGTTAAGCAAAGTCTTTACATTTATTTACTTCAGAAACGAGAAGAGAATGAACTCTCAAAAACCTACACAGCGTGGAATACCCGCATTATCCAACCCCCCTTTGGTAGCAATGCACCCACATCTCCGCAGAGAAGTCGCATTCTATTGATCGCTCTATTTATCGGTTTAGTTGTCCCAGGTTTCCTACTATGGCTACGCGAATACCTAAATCAGACAGTCCGTGGGCGCAAGGATATTGACTTTCTCAATATTCCGTTCATTGGAGAGATTCCCAATTTGGATATTCGCAACCATTGGTGGCAAAAGACACAACACAAGCAGCGTGAAATTGTCATTGAGCAAGGAAATCGTAATATGGTAAACGAGTCTTTCCGCATTGTAAGAACTAAATTGCACTACTTCTTAGGAGCTATCACAAACAAAACTGATGGCACAATAAGTAAGAAGCCACAAGTAATTATGGTGACAAGCTTCAATCAAGGTTCCGGTAAGACTTTTATTACAGCCAATCTTGCTAAAACCATTTCACTCAATCATCATCGCGTTCTTGTCGTAGATATGGATATTCGTCGGTGTTCCTTATCTCAGATGCTTCCACAACGAACAAAGAATGGGGTCAGTGCATATCTTAGTGGCATCACTGACAATATAGACGATCTCATCATTAAAGATGCCTTTGGCAAAAATGTTGATGTTCTACCATCTGGCATTGTTCCTCCTAATCCTACTGAGCTTCTGCAGTCTAGCCGATTAACAGCGCTCATGAAAGAAATGAGAGAGATATATGACTACATCTATCTTGATTGTCCACCTATTGAAATTGTTGCCGACACATCCATTATAAAGCCTCATTGTGATGCAACTCTTTTTGTTGTCCGCGTTGGTGTCATGGATCGCCGTCTTATTCCAGAAATTGAAAAATTATATAAGGAGAATAGCTATAATAACATGGCAATTATCCTTAATGGTTCTAACTACATTAGCGGTAAATACGGAAGTTATCGTTATGGCAACTCTTACGGCTATGGCGGCTATGGCTATGGATCTTATGGGCACTACGGACAAACTAGCGATGAATAAATATTCACATCTCACTGTGGTCTTTGTAACCTCTCATAGCTAGAGATACGCTCACTTTCCCTCAAACAATTCTCTAAATGTTTTAAATTAAGCATTTAGAGAATTGTTATCTCATCATATGTATATAGAAATAAAAAACTCAATATCATTGATATAGTTATGTAAACTATTAAAACCTAAAAATACCACATTCTTTTGAGATCTAACAGTAATTATTCTCTTGGTCTAAGAAGATCAGCTTTTGTAACAATCAAAATTATGAGTATAGAAATATGCTAATTACAAGTTTAGAAAAATAATATCAGAAGGATATCTAAATACCATTAATCGCAAAATAAATAAATATCCATCCAAGCACACCTTTCATGTACTCAGTTCTCATACAAAAGGTCATAAAATGAGTAACACAACAGAAAATAGCCTTATTCTGCTCTATAATACAATAAGGCTATTTGCGAAAACTATTATTGTGTTATTAAATTATCTTATAGCACTTTTAATTCCACAATAATCTCGGTATTATATAATAAAAATAAAATTCACAATTAAACTTTTTAAAACGAGAAAGATGGTGGTTTCTATATCAACATAAGAAACTCTTTGTGATAACTACTATTATTCGAAGTTTCCTTTCTCAATAGTAGAACAAAGTATACCTTCACT
>NZ_CAUTBW010000037.1:0-25771 GCF_963536905.1 uncultured Alloprevotella sp.
AGGGCTTCGGGAAGCTTTCTTGTGCCGTTTGGAAGTTTACCGGACAGCAATATTTTAGTATGAAAAACAAAGCGCACATAGATTTCAATAAAAGTTACGCTATATTCCTTGCTATCCGAGCCATAGCATCACAATGAGTTGAGCTATGATGACACGTGCGAACAAACCGAGGGGATAGACCGTGGCATAGGCAACACTGGCTTGATCGCCTTCTTCTGTTGAATTGACATAGTCCAGCGCGATGGGGTTGGCCATTGCCCCACAGAGCATACCAGCTGCAGTGGTATAAGAGCGTTTGAACCATTTCACAGCTATAATGGCCATGATAGCCACAGGCACAACGGAAAGGAACACACTATAACCAATCCACGAAAGTGCGGCGGGACGCATAACGGTCTCTATAAATTTGGGACCTGCATCAAGCCCCAGACAAGCCAGATAAGTACTCAATCCCAGAGAGCGAATGAGCAAGTTGGCAGAGTTGGTCACATAAGCCACCATGTGGAAGCGCGGACCAAAAGCACCAATCAGGATGCCCATCACAACAGGGCCGCCAGCAAGGCCGAGGCGCAGCGATAAGGACATACCGGGGATGGCGATGGGCAGATAGCCTAAAGCTAAGCCTAAGACCATACCTATGAAGATAGTGACCATATTCGGTTCGTCGAGAGCATGGATTGTATTGCCGAGCTCTTCAGCCACTTTCTTGCAGCTCTCAGGTGAACCTACCACCGTCACGCGGTCGCCCACACGCAACACAAGGTTGGGTTCAGCCATGAGCTGAATATCGCCACGCTTCACACGAGAAACATTCACGCCGAAGCGATTGCGCAGGTGAAGTTGTCCGAGGTGCTTTCCGTTGATATGGCTCCGAGTGATGAGGATACGCTCGCTCACAAGTGTCGTGTCCAAGGTGTTCCAGTCTATGTCGCTCTTGTTCCAGTCCTTCTCATCCACTTTTCCGAAAAGGATAGTAAGGGCTTCAACATACTTCGGTTGGGTGATAACCAGCACGCGGTCGCCTTCCTCCAGCGGGGTCTGTCCCGTGGCCAGAATAACGCGATCTTTCCGCCAGATACGACTCACGATGAAATGCTTATCTGCGAGTTTTGCACACTCTATGATAGTTTTCCCGAAGATTGCGGGATTACTGATTTCAAAAGAGGCGATGTAGGCCTCATCAGGGTCGCGCTTCACTGTGTTTTTCGGATTCTCATGCAGATAGCCTTTGACGAGCATCAGAGCAACGATAACGCCTACCATACCTATGGGGTAGGTCACAGCCAAGGAGAGAGCTGCATCCAGTCCGTCGCCAGGATGGTGCATCTGGCTCAGAGCTTGCTGTGCAGCCGCCAGAGCCGGCGTGTTGGTTGTGGCGCCACAGAGCACTCCCATCATTTCGCCCAAGGGGCTCCATCCGAGGAAGATAGGAACAAGCGTGGCGATAGTGCCAACAAAGATGAGCGTCAAGCTAAGTAAGGAAAGCACCGTTCCGCCAGAGCGAAACGAACTCATGAAGCCAGGACCTACTTGCAATCCTAATACATAAACAAAAATGATAAGTCCGAAATCCTCCGCATAGATCAACATTTCGTGGTCAATAGTGACACCCAGTCCTCCGAGCAAGATGCCCATGAAGAAAACCCAAGTGACACCGAGTCCGATACCCTTGATTTTGAATTTCCCTAACGAAAGGCCGATGGCGCAGCAGAGCGATATGACGGCCACGGCTTTGATTGCCGGCACGTCAAACACAACCTTGTCAAGCCATTGTAAAAAGTCCATAGTGTATAGTTGCGAAAGATTATACATCAAAGACGGCCTCTCACTGTATTTTGCAGAGTGCGGCCGTAATAATCTCGTTTCATGGGGACGAAGTTACGGTAAGACACTCGAAATAGCAAATTTACAGTATAAAAAGGCCTTCCTCCCACTTCCTTATGGGTGTATTCTACCTTTTTGGTAATAGAAATCGCTTTTGCGATTGAACAGCCCAACATATCCTACTCTTTTATCTCTGTATTAAAGAAGCGTGTGAGAAGCTGAGCGGTGATGAGCGACAGATTCTTCTTTGTCACTTCTGTTCTGAGCTGTTCTTCCTTGGAAAGCCCTGCGGGATGAATGCAGAGAGCTTCTCGAAAACCCGCCTTCAGCAATTCTTCACGATTGGAAACCTCACCGGCGAGCAAGCAACAAGGCACATATGCTTTCTGTGCCCGTTGGAGCACGTGCCAAGGTAGCTTCCCCATGAGCGTTTGTTTATCAGCAGAACCTTCGCCCGTGATGACCAGTGCAGCATCCCTCAAGCGGGTGTCAAAGTCAAGCGCATCGAGCAATAAATCTGCTCCCGACTGCATCTGCGCGCTGAAGTATTGCAAAAAGGCATATCCCAATCCGCCTGCTGCTCCAGCCCCAGGTAGCATCGAACAATCGTGCCCCATCCTTCGGGCGGCATGCTGCGCCAAGCGTTGCAAACGCGCATCGAGGCGCACCACTTCGGCGGGCGTAGCTCCCTTTTGTGGGGCAAAAACAGCTGCAGCTCCTTGTGGCCCATAAAGCGGATTGCGGACATCACTGGCCAACGTCCAACTACATTCATTGCGCCAGCGAGGGAGATAAGTGTCGAAAAAGGCTGCCGGGCCGGCATGAACATAGAGTGCCTTGAGCATTCCGAAACCTCCATCCGTTGTGGCTGTACCTCCCAAGCCGATAATGAAGCGACGGGCACCGCGCTCAAAGGCATCGATGAGCAATTCTCCAACGCCATACGACGTACCGCCCACTGCATCGCGCTCGTTACTCTCCAGCAGCGACAGTCCGCAAGCTTGGGCCGTTTCGATGATAGCCACATCGCCCACTAAACCGTAAGCAGCCCGAATGGGACGCATGAGCGCATCGTGACAGTTGCAGCTCACTTGCTCCGCACGATAGGCTTGACAGAATGCGCTGAGCATACCATCGCCGCCATCGCTCACATTGAGCACCTCTACCTTTTCCTGCTCCGCTCCCTCTGCTGCTGCCTTCCCCACTTCAGCAGAAGAGAGACAACCTTTAAACGAATCAAAGGCGAAGATGATTTTGTGGGTTGTAGTCATATTTATATATGAGTAAAAACAAAAGCTACAAGGCGTAGACATCAGCGGGGTAGGAGTGTCGGCGACCTTGCAGCTTATAGGAGTTGAAAAGTGAGAGGGGAGGAGCGTTATTTCAGCGTTGCCTGATAGATAATATCGGCAGCTTGCGCGTTCTCCTTGATATAATCATGAGCAGCATCGCCCGCTTTCTTCAACAGAACAGGCGAAGAGAGATACACGTCTAAAGCTTCGTCGAGATCCTCTTGATCATGTATTTCTATACAGCCGCCACTCTTCAGCAAGTCTTGCGCTTCCTTGAATTTCTTATTGTTAGGACCAATGATAACAGGTACGCCGTAGACTGCCGCCTCCGGAACGTTGTGGATGCCTACTCCAAAACCTCCTCCCACGTATGCCACCGTGGCGTAGCGGTAGATACTTGCCAGCAGGCGGTAGCAATCAATGATGAGGCAGTCAGCATCTTTCACGCGCTCCGTATCTGTCTGCGTATAGCGGGCGTAGGGGCGTTTGAGCTTGCTGATGATATCTTGAATATGTGCCTCGCTGACCACATGAGGAGCCAAAACGAGTTTCAGATTGGGGTGCTCGTTGAAGTACTTAATAAGGAGATTCTCATCGGGTTCCCAACTGCTACCAGCTATGAGTACTGGATTTTTCGGCGCATCGGGGAGCTGTGATTCTTCGAGGCGTTTGGTCTCATTGATTTCGGTTTTTGTGCGTCCCACAAAAGCTTCCACGATGGGCAGAGGCCTTGCGCCCTCCTTGATGTCTCGAACGCGCGCAAAGCGGGTATCGCCGGCCACAGTCACCCTATTGATGCCATACTTATTGAGCAAGATTTCCGAATCGCGGTTTTGAACAAAGAAATGGCTGATGCGGCGCAGACAATGGCCGTAGCCACGACCGTACCAACGGAAGAAGACCTGATTGGGACGGAAAATACTGGAGACACTATACACTGGAATGTGGTGATGAACCAATACCTCAATATAGTTGCGCCAAAACTCGTATTTGATAAAGAAAGCCTTCTCGGGGCGAGCGGCACGAATGAAGCGACGTGCATTCAGAGGCGTATCGAACGGAAGATAGCACACCACATCGGCATAAGGGTAGTCCTTGCGCACTTCATAGCCCGAGGGAGAGAAGAAAGTAAGCAAAATTTTCTTCTCTGGGTGTTCTCGTTTGAGACGTTCCATGAGCGGACGGCCTTGTTCAAACTCGCCGAGCGATGCAGCATGGAACCAAACGTAAGAATCCTGTCCAATTTTCTCTTCGAGTATTTTCCAGGTGTTTTTCTGGCCTCTCACCAAAGTTCGCGCTTTCGTGTTGAACAGCGCGAAGATTTTAGCACAGATGGCGTATAGATAGATGGCAAATGTGTACATGCGGAGCAAATAATATGAATAATAAAGTCTTCTCCATCTTCCCTATGCGTGTCGGACGATAAGATGCCCTAATGGGCAGAAACCTGTTGTTTCACTCCTGCTGGCGAGCATTTGTGCCACTCTGGTTTCAACCGCTTCTCCAGATAGTGGAGATGGAGCAGACTCTTATTGTTTACTTCAACACCTCAATGGCACGGCGCATTCGCGCAAGGGTTTCATCTTTACCAAGGAAGGTGCTGATTTCGTACATATGCGGACCTTTGCCTTCACCAACGAGCGTCAAGCGCCAAGCGTTCATGATGTTGCCCATCTTGTAGTCGTTCGCCGTTATCCAGGCGTTGACGGCCGCTTCCTGCGTTTCTTGAGAGAAATCGGGCAGTTGTTCGAGCAAATCGGCCAATTCTGTCATACATTTTGCCGAATCTTCCTTCCAACGTTTCTTCACCGTTTTCTCGTCATATTCGGTCGGAGCAACGAAGAAGAAGCGGCAGAGCGGCCACAGCTCCTTGATGAAGTGGACTTTCTCTTTCATCACGTCAACCACCTTTGTTACGCGTTCCATTGGGGCTTCGATACCGTTTTCGCGGAGTATCTTGTCGAAACTCGGAGCCAACTTATCGCTCGATGTGCTAAGGAGATATTCGTGATTGAACCATTGTCCTTTTACATAATCGAAGCGGGCACCGGATTTGGAGCACTTCGTGATGTCGAACTGCTGTATGAGGTCGTCCATAGAAAGGATTTCTTGATCGGTACCGGGATTCCATCCCAAGAGTGCCAAGAAATTGATGACAGCCTCAGGCAGATAGCCACTCTCGCGATAACCGGAGCTGACTTCGCCCGTTTTGGGATCGTGCCATTCCAAGGGGAATACGGGGAAACCCAGTTTGTCGCCATCGCGCTTACTGAGCTTTCCGTTGCCCGTAGGTTTCAGCAGTAGCGGCAGATGGGCGAAACGCGGCATAGAGTCCTGCCAGCCGAAAGCTTCATAGAGCAAGACATGGAGCGGTGCACTCGGAAGCCACTCTTCACCGCGAATCACGTGGCTAATCTCCATGAGGTGGTCGTCCACGATATTGGCGAGGTGGTATGTAGGCAGTTCGTCGGCGCTTTTGTAAAGCACTTTATCGTCCAAGATACTGGAGTTGATTTTCACATCCCCGCGGATGAGGTCGTCAACATGAACTTCCACGTTTGGCTCTACCTTGAAGCGCACGGTGTACTGCGCGCCGTCGGCGATGAGGCGTTCTGTTTCTTCCTGTCCCAGCGTGAGCGAATTGCGCATCTGCATACGCGTGGAGGCGTCGTACTGGAAGTTACTGATTTCTTCGCGCTTTTTCTCGAGTTCTTCGGGCGTATCGAAGGCTATATAAGCCTTTCCTTCCGTCAGCAGTTGGTCTACATATTTCTTATAAATGTCGCGACGCTCACTCTGGCGATACGGCCCTTTGTCTCCTCCGAAGCTAACGCCTTCATCGAAATGGATACCAAGCCATTTGAAGCTCTCGAGGATATAGTCCTCAGCTCCTGGAACAAAGCGGTTGGAGTCGGTGTCTTCTATACGAAAAACGAGTTCTCCTCCGTGTTGGCGAGCAAACAAATAATTATAAAGAGCGGTACGTACGCCGCCGATATGAAGAGGTCCTGTAGGACTCGGCGCAAAACGCACGCGGACATTCTTTTCTGCCATGTTTCTTTCAGTATTTTTATATTTAATTGCAAAAATACATATTTAGATTTTAGAAAACAAAATAAGCGGAGGTGAATCTGTCTTTTTGACACATAGAAGAAGGTAAAAATATGAAAATACAGCTCCACTTTTTGCGTTGGGTAGTCTTTACAACTAATAAGTTCTTTTAAGAACTATAAAAGCGCATAAGCATGGGCTTTTCTGTATCTTTGCGCTGTTCTTTCTGACAGGGGCTGCAAAACAAAACAGATTTGAGGCAGGCATGAGGGGCTTTATTGTGTGGGCAACACAGCAGGAGAAATCCGCCACTTCCCCTTACACTCCTCACCGTGTCAGTATTTTCAAAATAAAATTTATAAACAATCAAACAAAAACAATTATCAAGTATGAAGAAAATTCTTACAGTGTTCCTCTGCATGCTTATGAGCATCAGCATGGCAACGGCTAAAACGCCTAAAAAGAAGCAGGTAGTGACTAAGACGTATGTAACTGACATTCGTTGCGAGAACTGCGTGAACAAAATCAAAAAGAACGTTGATAAACTCGGTAAGGGTGTTAAAGACGTACAGGTGAATCTCGAGAAAAAGGAAGTGAACGTGACTTACGATGCAAGTAAGACCAACGACGCTAACATTATCAAAGGTTTCTCTGACATGAAGGTGCAAGCTCAGGTGAAGGGCTGTTCAGCGCAGCACTCAAAGTGTGGAGACGCTGCTTCTAAGAAGTGTGGCGACTGCAAGAGCAAAGCTGGAAAATGCGATAAGTCGGAAGCTCAAAAGGGCGGTTGCGACAAGGAAAAGAAAGGTGAATGCCACAAAGCTGAGGCTAAGAAGTGTGACGGCCAAAACGGTACCTCAGAATGCAAAGAGAAAGCTGGTGAATGCAAAGAAAAAGCTGGTGAATGCAAAGAAAAAGGTGATTGCTGCAAAAAGAACGGTGGTCACTGCAAGAAGGCTGAAGCAAAGCAGGCATAAGGCACTGCAAAAAGACTATAAGGTATCCCCCTTCGCTCTCCCTTTCCCAGGAGAAAGCGAAGGGGATTTTTGTATCCCAAAACTGAAATATTCTTCAACAGAACTGCCGACTGATCCGACCAGTCCGACCAGTCCGACGACTCCTAAAACCTTCTGAAAAATTGACAGAAGCTGTTTTTCTAATACTTTGAGAAAATTTCCAATCTGCGCCACTTGCTGAATTTTACGAGCCTTTTTTGCTTCCTTAGAAGATAAAAATGGCGTGAAATCCTGCAAGTGGTGCAAATTTCATAAGACCATATCCTTTTTTCGCTCGTTTTTGGTGAAAAGTTTCTTTGTTCTCTCCGTCAGTTTCCTTATTGTGTCGGCTGACTTCCTTATTCTGTCAGCGAATGCAATAAGGAAATCTGCCGACAGCCTTATTGTATTGATGCGTGAGAAAGGGACATTGTTCGCGCTCTCCCTTTCGTGCGCGGCTTTGTGGGCTTCGTGGGAGGAGAAAAGAGGGAATTCTATTGATGTTTTTAGTCCACGAAAGGACACGAAAAAGGCGAAAGGACACGAATCAGTATTGAGTCTCGGACAGGGTGGACTTGTCAGACCCGTCCGACTTGTCCGACCCGTCCGAGAGCCAAATCCGAGCACTCCCCCTTATGGGGGAGATGGAGGGGGCTCTTCTCCTGACCTGCTTGAGCTTCCCTATGACCGCCAAGAACTGCCAAAGCATAAATTTCTCCTTTCTGTCAGACCTTTTTCTTAAAAACTATGTAAATTCGCAGCAAGAATCAAATTGTCAGCAAGATGAAAGTACTACTGGTGAACACCTCGGAGCAGACAGGCGGCGCGGCCATTGCTGCATCTCGCTTGATGCACGCCCTCAACAACCACAATGTGCAGACACAAATGCTCGTGCGCGACAAGCAAACGGACAACCCGAACGTTATCAAGGCTCGGAATCCGCTGATGCGGGCTAAATTTGTGGCCGAACGGGCTGAGATCTTCGCCATCAACCGCTCACGCGAGAACCTCTGGGCTATCGATGCGGGCACACATGGTATGGACATCACTAAGTTGCGCGAATTTGAAGAAGCAGACCTCGTCCACCTCCATTGGATAAACCAAGGGATGCTTTCCTTGGGCGATTTGGCAAAAATCCTCAAGACGGGGAAGCCCGTGGTATGGACAATGCACGATATGTGGCCCATCACGGGCATTTGCCACCATGCCAAAGAGTGTGAAAACTGGCTATCGCACTGCCACGACTGCCGACTGCTGATGCGCCCTAATGAGCGCGACCTTTCCTACCGCGTGTTTGAAAACAAAATCAACACTTATGCGCAGGGAAAGATACATTTTGTGGCGTGCAGCGAATGGCTCTGCAAGCTGGCTTATCAAGCTCCGCTGACGAAGGGTCACGAGGTGGTGAGCATACCGAACGCTATCGACACCAACTTCTACGTGCCAGGCGACAAACAAGCGGCGCGCGAACGCCTCGGACTTCCGCGCAACAAACGCTTGCTGCTCTTCGTGGCTCTCAAAGCTACGGATAAGAACAAAGGTATCGACTATCTCATCAAAGCCACCCACATCATTGCCGAACGATACCCGGAATGGATCAGTCAGCTGGGAGTGATTCCAGTGGGCCTTGAAGCCGAAACGCTGAAAGACGCGTTTGCTTGCTCCTGCTTCCCGCAGGAATATGTGAAAGATGCAGCACGCATGCGCGACCTCTACCAGGCTGCCGACCTTCTTGTGATGCCCACGCTGATGGACAACCTGCCCAACACCATTGTGGAAGCGCAGGCTTGCGCCTTGCCGTGTGTGGGTTTCAACATTGGCGGCTTGCCTCAGATGATTAAAGACGGCCTTAATGGCTACTTAGCGCGCTACAAAGATGCAGACCACTTCGCGGAGCTTACTCTTAGCACGCTCATCGACGAACATTACCAGAATTTCTGCCTACGCGCGCATCAAATGGCGGAAAGTACATACAGCGAGCAGGCTGTGGCCGAGAAACACATACAGTTGTATGAATCGGCCGTGGCTTCCTGCGCGCCCTCTCTATAATAAAACATTGCGCGCCACAAAGGCCGTGGGAGGACATCTCCGCTTTTCTTCATCAAAAAATATAGCATCTTGGCCCACAGGCTTATTGCCTGAAAAATCAGAATCGAAAAAGGGCTACTCATTTATATATATGGCTCGACTACCCCTAAAGATAACGGTCATCACAGTGACTTACAACGCTGGCGAACTTGTAGATAGGACGTTCAACAGTGTAGAGGAACAGGATTATCCTTATGTGGAACACCTCGTCATTGATGGTAATTCCACGGACGATACGCTGGAGAAATTCCACCATTATATGGAGCGTAACTCCAATGCGGCTGTGCGCCACGAACTCAACTGTCTCAGCGAGAACGACAACGGCATTTACGACGCCATGAACAAAGGTTTGGCGTTAGCTACAGGTCGCTACATCGTTTTCCTAAATGCTGGCGACAAATTTCATGCAAAAGATACGCTCTCCTGTATTGCCCGCGCCATACAGGAGGAACAAAAGCAGCCAGCTGTGGTTTATGGCGATACGCACATCGTGGATAGTTTCGGCAATTTCCTACGTCGCCGCCGCCTCACGCCACCGGAAAATCTGTCGTGGGAGGACTTCAACAACGGAATGCTGGTGTGCCATCAGAGTTTTTATGTCCGCGCCGATTTGGCTAAGGAGCTGCGCTACAATCTGGAGTACCGATTTTCGGCCGACTTCGATTGGACCATCCGTATCATGCGCGAAGCGGAACGCCGTAAGCTCTCACTGCTCAACTCTCACCTCGTGCTAACGGACTACCTCAGCGAAGGCATGACCACACGCAACCGCCGCCGCAGTCTCTTTGAGCGTTTCCGCATCATGACCCACTACTACGGCTTGGGCACTACTGTGGTCAAGCATCTGTGGTTTGTGGTTCGTGCTTTGATTCACTAATAGAACGTATGAAACCTTTCACCAAAGAAGAGGCCTACAACTGGGCCGCAACGCGCTGCGCACAAAAAGAATACTGCCGCATGGAACTGATGCAAAAGTTTATGCAGCGCGGACTTTCACGCCCCGACAGTGAGGAAGTTCTTGAAAAACTGGAGCGCGAAGGCTTTGTGGACGAAGCCCGATATGCTCGCGCCTTTGTACACGATAAGACGCTCTACAACCATTGGGGACGTATGAAAACACGGCAGGCGCTGGCCATAAAAAATATCGCCAACGAGCATATCGAACAAGCCTTGGCTACAATCGACGAAGAGGAGTATCGACAGATACTCCGCAAACTCCTACTGACCAAAGTACCTACCATCAAAGCCGCAACCGACTACGAATGCGCACAAAAGCTCCTCCGCTTTGCAGCAGGGAGAGGCTTTGAGGCAGACTTAGTGTTTCGCGTGATGGGAGAAGACTAACGGAAAAACACAAGGCATGAGCGTATAGGTCATTCTATTCCTCTTCGCCACCCCATACTCCTATCATTCAGGCACATCTACAAGAAAGAACAACAAATATGCATTCTTTCTACATCCTTCAAGAGAAAGAGAAAATTTATCCCCTAATAATCTTTCTCTTCTCTACGTATTTACAAAACTTTTCTATAATTTTGCGCGGTCGGAAAGACTAATCCTTTCACGACGTTATTGGCGGGCTCAGTCCGCTTTCATTTAGTGTCAACAATTTTATCTAAACCATCCGAAGCTATGCGCAAATTCTTAGTTTCTTTCTTCTTTGCAGTTATCTGTGCCACTGGAGTTATGAACGCTCAACTGCCGTCCGTCACGCTGAAGGACATCAACGGCAAGACAGTGCAGACCGATACACTTTCAAACGGCGGAAAACCATTTATCATTGACTTCTTCGCCACTTGGTGTAAACCTTGCAACCGAGAGCTCACCGCTATCAGTGAAGTGTATGAGGACTGGGTGGCAGAAACAGGCGTGAAACTTTTCGCTGTCTCTATCGACCAGGCGCAGAACATCAACAAAGTGCGTCCCCTCGTTGATCAACACGGATGGCCCTATGAGGTGTTGCTCGATCCTAACGGCGACTTCAAGCGCGCCTTGGGCATACAGATGATTCCCTACGTTATCGTGTGTGACGGAAAAGGCAACATCGTCTACAAACACAATGGCTACACGGAAGGAGCCGAGGCGGAACTCATTGAGAAAGTCAGAGAACTCATTAAATAAAAGATAGCGACTTCCACAATATGAAAAAGAAACATTTGCTTCCAGCTGTTGCACTCCTGGCCCTGCCCGTTTGTGCACAGGAGATGGAAAACGATGGACACTATAATCCCTCGCTGAGCGGTAGTGTGCAAAGCGATATGCTTGTCCCACAAGGCACGCAGAGCGATGGTTCTCACGAGAACTTCCGTACTAATACCTATCTGGACCTCAACTTCATGAGTAAGTTTCTGGATGCTGGCGGCCGCTTTTCCTATCTGGATCATCCGCTACCAGGATTTGAGAAAGACTTCAAAGGCTGGGGCGTTCCCTACTTCTATCTGAAAGCAAAATTCCGCAATGTGGAGGTGACGGGCGGTAACTTCTACGAGCAATTTGGTTCGGGCTTTATCCTGCGCACCTATGAGGAGCGCTCGCTGGGTATCGACAATTCGCTCTTTGGTGCACGAGCCATCGTGAAGCCTATCAAGGGTGTTCGCTTGAAGGGTCTTGCGGGCCGCCAACGCCGCTATTGGAACTACAACCATGCTTGGCTGGCTGGTGCAGACCTCGAACTTAGCATCGACCAGTGGGTGAAAGCGCTGGAACAGAGCGGTACTTACCTAACGCTCGGTGGCTCCTACCTAAATAAGCGCGAAGGAGCCGACGAGGACGGCAGCGTTTTCTACGATGCAACCCATAAACTGAATTTCCCAGCTTCGGTCGACGCGTGGGATGTTAGGGCTAATCTGCAAAAAGGACCTTTCAGCCTCTTAGCAGAATATGCCCAGAAAACACAAGATCCCTCCTTCGACAACGGATATATATATCGAAAAGGATATGCCGCCATGCTATCGGCGTCCTACTCAAAGAAAGGTTTCAGCGTGCTGGCTCAAGCCAAGCGCACAGACAATATGTCGAGCCGTTCGCGCCGACAAATGAACGGCTCATCCAGCTTTATCGACCACATGCCGGCATTTGCCTACGAACACACCTATACGCTGGCGGCACTCTACCCCTATGCCACACAGTTGGCCAAAGGCGAGTGGGCTTACCAAGGACAAGTGGGCTACAACTTTAAGCGTCGCACGCTGTTGGGCGGTAAGTACGGTACGGGCCTGCAGGTAAATTTCTCCCACATCCATTCCATTGCTAAAAACGCGCATGGTCTCGCAGGAATTGCGGGAACTGCTGGCGGTCGCGGTACTGACGGCTACGGCTCGGCCTTTTGGAAATGGGGCGATGAGACTTATTACCAAGATTTCAACGTTCAGCTGGACAAACGCCTCACGCGCAACTTCAAGCTACATTTGATGTACATGAACCAGCTCTACAACAAGACGGCTGTAGAAGGCGAGGGCGGAAAGATACGTTCCAACATCTTCGTGGCAGATGCTAAATACCAGTTCTCACCTAAGACAACGCTACGCGCAGAAGCACAATATCTCACGACACCAAACGATGAAGGCGACTGGGCATTTGGACTGCTCGAGCTTTCGTTAGCACCTCACTGGATGTTTACGGTAAGTGATGAATACAACGTGGGCAAGACTCACAAACACTATTGGAATTTGCTGGCAACCTATAATGTAGGCTCTCACCGCATCCAAGCTGGCTATGTACGCACACGTGCTGGCTACAACTGCTCAGGAGGTGTCTGCCGCTATGTCCCTTCCTACCAAGGATGGACCGTTTCTTACAACTACAACTTCTAATCTCCTGAGGGATAGAAACCGCGCATTTATGAAAAGAACATTATTCTATATAATAGGAGCTATGCTGCTGTTCAGCGCCTGCTCTACACAGATTGACGAAGACCAGCGACTCACCTATGTGAAGCCCGCAGCTGTTGGCAAAAACGTTCTGCTCGTCGACTTCACAGGGCAGCGCTGCATCAACTGCCCCACAGCCTCCCACGAGATTGAGAAAATCCAGGAGCAATACAGTGCCGACACGGTTATCGCTGTCGGAATGCACTCTGGCCCGCTCGGATTCCGTGGCAACGCAAAGACAGTGGGCCTTAGCACTACTACAGGCGACAACTACTACCACCAATGGAACGTCGAGTACCAGCCACAGGGCGTTATCGACTACTTAGGCAAGAGCGACTATACGGCGTGGGGCGGCATCGTCCACCAGCAGCTCAAGCAGACCGCTCCTCTCAACATTAAAATTGATGCCAAGACCAACGGCACAAGCGGCAGCGGTAGCATCTCCCTTGAAGGCCTCGACGGAAACATACAAGGCAAACTGCAACTTTGGGTTGTTGAGGACAGTATCACCGCACTCCAAATGATGCCTGATGGAACAACGAACCGCAACTACCTTCACATGCACGTTTTCCGTACTGCCGTCAATGGCGAAGCTGGGGAAGCCGTCAACGTGAAGGAGGGAGAAACCACTACCATCAACTTCTCCACCGACTTTGCTGCAACATGGGTTCCGCGCCACCTTTGGCTCATCGCTTTTGTGTACAACGACCGCGGTGTACTACAAGTGAAACGCGCAGCCTTTAAGGCAAATTGAGCGACTCCGTACTATAAATCATCCCTCCATAAGAGAGAATCATCCATACGCCTAAACATAAAAACAATACGTCTATGAAGAAAATTTTTACGCTTATCTTAGCTCTCTTCGCAACCTATAGCGTGAGCTACGCGCAGTCGGGCGCTGACGAACTCGACGAGACTTTCAAATTCGTTACTGCAGACGGGACAGAAGTTCCTAATGGCTCTACGTGGACAGTCAATGTGGCTGAGCAGAACGACTTTGGCACCACACAAATAAAGTCGGGACTCTTTCTGAAGAATACCCTCGGCGAAAAGGTAGGTGCACAAGTGACGCTCGATGTTCAAAAGCTACCAAACGGTAACATGCTTTTCTGCATGCTCGGCAACTGCAGTTCTTACAGCACAGTAGGTCTACAAACCAAGCAAGGCCGTTTGAATGAGAACGCAAAGGACGACCTGCAACTTGAGTGGGAACCTACGGCTTACGGAGAATGTACCACTAAACTACACGTTGATGTTATCGAAGCCGTTGAAAAGGAAGTAGGAGGGAGCAAGCAGCTTGTTTACGGTGATGTTATAGGTAACGGTCCGACAATCACAGTAAAGTTTGTCTACGCTGATCCTACTGGCATCCACTCCACCACCCACGATGGAGCAAGTGTAGTGGCACGCTACAACGCTCTTGGGCAACGCATCAGCGCAACGCAGAAAGGCCTCAACATCCTTGTTCTGTCCAACGGTAAGACTATCAAACAATATCAGAAATAAATAAGAAACTGGCTTGCCAAGCGTCTATCGCTCTGGCAAGTCTTTGTTTCATTTTGTCATCCCCATAAATCTCATGAGAAAATCTACTTTCTTCCTGTTAGCTGCCATGTGCGGACTCCCCGCTCTTGCGCAGTTGCAGCAACTCCCCACCAACGAACAGAGCAAAGCGGACCTAACTCCAGTTGTCAACCTCCAAGCATCTGCTAAGTCCCGCGTATTTTCAGCCAAAGCTCTCAAGCCCATCACTACAGAGCCCGTGCTCACACAGCCAGAGGGAAAGCTCGTCAACGCAGCTTGGTACGGCAAAGGTTTCTACCCCATCAGCGGCTACAGCCGTATCTTCTCCCACGAAATGGAGGCACGCGCCACAACCTACGTTAATCAAGGCGACACGGCCATTTGGATAAAGAACAGCCTCACCGAATATGAAGGCGAACAAGGCTGGATTCGCATCAGCAAGGTTGATAATAAAGGCAACTGGGAGCTTCGTACGCCGCAGGCCATCATGGTTCGCACGAACTCCAAGAATGAAAAGAAAACATTCTACGTTACAAAACTCGGCGGCAGTACTCCTGCCGCAGTAAACGAGCGCGGCTATACAGTAGGCAATAACTTGAACATACGTTTCCGTATGGACAGCAAAGGCGTTCTCTCTCAGGTAACGACAGACGGCTCCGAAATTCTCGGTCTGACCGATGGAGAAGGCACATGGTATCCCTATGGTAGCTATGGCTATAAGTATATTGCCAACGAGGATACTCCGGTGAAGAAACCCGCTAATCTGGAAGTGACAAAATACGTTTGGGCCAACACCATCAACAAGCAAGGCTCTGAAACGATCCATACCTTTGTCAATGTGGGCTATTCAGGCAATGATATCTACATGAGTTGTCCCGCCGACACCACTTTGTATTTCAAAGGAACAGTCTTAGGCAATAAAGTTGTATTCAAGTCGCCCCAATTCATGGGTGTAAGCAAAGAATACAATCGCCTGCTCTATTTCTCTGGCGTACGCTTTGCGTGGGACGATAACAGCCCTGGAGGCTACAAAGTGAGCTTTGTCACTGGCGACATCATCTTCGACTACGATGCAACCTCCCACACGTTGGTGCTTCCGAAGGAGTACGCCATCGTTGCCAAAGTCTTCGGCCACGACACCTACAACATCTACGCATCTCCCAGCCTACGCATCTATCCTTTCATTGAGAAAGCTGCCACGCCACAGGCTCCGCAATTCTGGAAGCCCGAGAGAAACTTCCGCAACTACACTTACGATGAACGCATCCAAAAAGGTATCGCACAAGTACAGTTTATCATCTCTCCGCACGACGTAAACGGCGAATACATCAACCCAGACTCAATGTACTACCGCATGTATGTGGACGACCCTGAAACGCCTTTCACCTTCGACAAGATTGACTACCCCGCACTTCCGAAGGACGAAATGACGGAAATCCCCTTCTGGTTCACCGACAAAGAGTACATCATGGGCTACACCAATACGCTCCGCCTCCTCTTCTTCTTCACCGAGGTGCAGGACTCTATCGGTTTCCAGAGCGTCTACAAGGGCGGCGGCGAAACGCGCGAGAGCAACATTGCTTGGTACAAGCTTCCGAAGACCACTTCTATACAAGGTATCCATAATTCCAATAACGGCAGTCCCGCCAAGGTTTACTACGACCTCTTGGGCCGTCGCCAGGAAGGACTCCGTAAGGGTATCAACCTCATCCGTAAGGAAGACGGTAGTGTAGAGAAGGTTATCCAGTAATAAGTATTGAGTGAAAAGCCATAGCATTATGGTCACCATAGGTTCTCCAACTTGCCAAACCAGTTTCTCTTGTTTGGCAAGTCAGAGAACCTTCCCTGCTCTTTACTCATTCTTTATAATAATCCATACATCAAAGATATGAAACAAAAAAGACTTTATTCCATCCTCTTGGTGCTTGCCTTACTGTGTACAGGCCTCACGTCTGCAACAGCACAAAGCACCAACCCCCTCGTTTATGGGGCTTATGAATCTGGAGCCACCACCAGTTGGGGAACTCTCAAGATAGAAAACTGTGGTGTGGCCATGCAGCTCAAAGATCCCTCTCTTGTAGGCCTCACCATCACCAAGGTGCGCATTCCTTTCGAGGAAGATGCAAAAAGTTTGGGCCGTGGAGCTCTTTTCCTCTCTAAGGAATTGAAAGTAGAAAAAGGCGCAGCCACCACCGACATTCACAACGTGGCCGACATCTTAGTGGACAGCTTCGCCATCAAGTCTGGCTGGCTCGACATCACGCTCTCTCAGCCCTACACCATTACGGAAGACGGCGTTTATGTGGGCTATACTTTTAGCGTCAATAAGAATGGTCTGAAACCCGTTAGAACTGTCGACGTAGCCTCTGAGAACAATCTGTGGGTTTTCTCTAACCGCACCTACAAGAAATGGAGCAACAAGAGTCAGCTCTTGGGCAAATCACTCGCTATGCAGGTTCTCCTGACAGGCGCACCTGCCAACGCTGCCAGCGTGAGCTTCACCAGCTCCACCACGCAGCTCAACGCTCAACCTAAAGTAAAGCTTACCATCACCAACCACGGTACGGAGAAGATTAGCTCTATCGACTACACTTACGAAATCAATGGCATTTCCCAAACAGCCCATAAAGCTTTCTCACCAGCTCTATCTGCTCTCTTCGGTAAAACTGCCAATTTCGACATCACCTTACCCAAGATGACCGTTAAAGGTGCACGCACGCTGACAGTGACCATCGACAAGGTGAACGATCAAGCCAACGAGGACAAAGCTCCTGCCGATTCACAGAAATTAGCCGTTTATTCCGAGATTCCTAAGAAGCGCGCATTGGTAGAAGAATACACCGGCACATGGTGTGGCTGGTGTCCTCGCGGATTTGTTGCGCTGGAAATGCTTGATAAGGAGCTCAAGGAGGATTTCATTGGTGTAGCTTATCACAGTGGCGACCCAATGGCCTTTACAGGCGATTTCCCCATCGGCGTAGACGGTTTCCCCAGAGCTTCCCTCGACAGAGTTGAAAATTCTCTTGACCCATACGGCGGCAAGTCGGGTGGCGGCTTCGGCATGAAGAGACTGGTGGAAGAAAGAAACAAGATGTTCACACCAGTAGCTATCAAAGTAGAGGCTTACTTTGAGGATGAGGCACAGACCATTATCCAGGCACGTAGCACCACTACCACCCCCGTTGATTTGAAGGATGCTAAATACCAAGTGGGCTATATCCTCGTGGCCAATGGCTTGACCGAAGCCGGCGATCCTTATCGCCAAGACAACTGGGCACAGCATAGCTATCTGCCAGGTATGAGCGCTACTTATCCCGAACCAGATTTCAAAACCTTCACTTCAGGCGGCTCACTCGTAACGGGACTTACTTACAACTTCGTGGCTTGTGCGCGTTCCAGCAAACAGGGTATCGCTGGTAGTCTGCCCACGGAAATGACAGCCGATGTGGACTACACGCACAACTACCGTTTCAAACTGGCTCTGGCAAAGAACTCTTCCGCTCACGAAATCTATCAGGACAAGAACAAGTTGGAGGTTGTGGCTTTCATCTATAATCCCGACACCAAGGAAGTTGTGAACGCTTGCAAGACAATGGTTCAGTCCTACGCTACACATACAGGCGTAACCGACGTAACTACCACTGGCAGCGAAACTCCTGTTGCTTACTACAGCGTAGACGGCAAGCGTCTCAACGCTCCCCAGCAAGGTATGAACATCGTACGCCTAAGCAACGGCACATCTCGCAAAATCTTCATCAAGTAAGTTGCACCATTTGCAACCTACTTTCTCCCATAGCGCCCAGCTCTCCAGCTTGGGCGCTTTTCTTTTGTACACGGAGAAATATACTCAGCAATATTTTGTTGCTCCTCCTTTCTGCCCAATCCAGTAGGAATAACTCGCACCACACAAAAAGGCCACCCAAGAATCCCAAGTGGTAGCCGAGCACTCCCCCTCATGGGGGAGATGGAGGGGGCTTCCTCATCAACCCCTCTTCCCTCTCGTCTCTCCACACAAAAAGGCCACCCAACACTGCGTTGGATGGCCTTTGAAAAATGTAGGGCCTGATGACCCATTTGAAGTTTGCTTATTCAGTTTCGTGCAAACTCTCCGGCATCATGATAATGGTGCACTTGTTATTCTGCTTGAGAAGCACGTTTTTAGCAAAGTTCTGAATGTCTTGGCTTGTTACGCCGTTCACTGCAGCCTCGTAGCCTGTGCGGCCGTCTTGGTTCCAGAAAGTTTTGGCAGAGATAAGACCTTGCCAGTAGCCATTATTCTTTTGGCTTTCCTGGTATTCCTTAATCTCAAACTTCTTCACCTTGTCGAGTTCTTCGGCGGTCACGCCCTTTTCTGCAATCTCCTTGATAGCTTCATTCATGAGCTGAAGCGCCTGGTCCACATTGGCAGGCTTCACAGGGCAGTAGAGCTGAACAGAATACTGCGGGCGGAAACCATAGCTTGCGTTAGCACCAGCCTGCGTACTGTAGGCGATGCTGGCCTTTTCACGAACGCTCTGGAGTACGCGGTCGTCGAGCACAGAACCAAAGGCATTGATGATTTGCGCCTCTTTGAGAGAGTAGGGGTGGTTACCGTGGTAGAGGATCACGATGTTAGCCTTCGGCGTTTCCATAGAGCGTACAAACTTGTTGGTCACCTGACCATTGACAAGTTCGAGTTTCGGATCGCGGCGTACTTCCTTATTCTTAGCAGCTGGGATAGACGCGAGATAAAGTTCGCAGAACTGCTTCAGAGAATCAACATTGATGTTACCCGTAAAGAAGAACGTGAAATCAGACGGGCTGTTGAAACGCTCACGATAAATCTTCTGCATCGTCTGATAGTCATAGAGAGCGAAGTCAGCCTTTTTCTGTTCCGTCGTGCGGATGCGCGCGTCGTGACCATAAATGGTTGTGCGGATAGAGTCAGAGAAAGCCGTTTCGGGAACCTTTTCAGCGTTCTCCAACTGCGTCTTCATGCTCAGCAAGGTATTGTTGTAGGATTCGGGATCGTTACCAATAGCTGTAAACTTGAGGTAGAGCATCTCGAAGAGTGTGCGCAAATCCTTCGGAGTAGAGCTTCCGCCGAGACTTTCAGTATCGTTGTTGATGGATGAGCTAAGGCTCACTTGCTTGCCGGCCAAAGCTTTTTCCAGCTCCGTCTGCTTGAAGTTGCCCAGACCCGTACCGTCCACGATGTCGGCAGCCATCTGTGCGTTGACAAGAGTCTTGGTGTCCTTAATGTTCAGTTCGTTCAAACCACCCGCACTTTGTGCGCTCATGATTATCTGGCTCTCGTTGAAGTCCGTCTTCTTGAAATAGACCACTGCACCGTTAGAGAGCGTCCATTTAGTGTAGCCAAAGTCAGCAGCCTCCTGCTTCTTCACGCTGCCAGCCTTGGGCAGTTTGGTGATGAGTGGCTCGTTCTTCACATTGTCTACATAGGCAGTAACATTTTCAGCCATACCTGCTGCAACGGCCGCCTTCATCTGTGCTTCAGTAGGCACAACAACGCCGTCCTTTTCAGGATACATAGCGAGGAACACGAAGTTCGTGTCGGTACGTGCCGTCAGTCCAGCCACCATCTGGCTAACCACAGGAGAGAGCTGCTTAGAGCTGCGGAGCTGCTGTGAAATCATCTTGTAGAGGTTATACTCTGTTTCGATGCTGGGGATAGCGTTACCCTCGAGGAAGTGGCGGTAGTACTGCGGGATGTAGTAGCTACTCTTCTGCTTGTCGCGGTTGTTGTAAACGGCCTCCAAGTTGCTGAGGAATTCATCATCTGCGCGCATCAGCTCAGTCTCTGTAATACCGAATTTGTTAGCGCGTTTGATTTCTGCCATAACAGCCTTGACAGCTTCAGCGTCCTTACCGGGCTTCGGAACGATGTAAACGGACAATGCGTCACACGTCTTGGAGAGCAGATAAGTGCCATAGTCCACTCCTGCCTGAACAAATGGGCAGTCGGGCTTTTGTGTCATTTCGCTGAAACGTTGATTCAGAGCCGAAGTGGCCAGTGCGGTGAAATAGTTCTGCATCAGGAAATACTGAGAGCCGCGCATATTGCGATCCATCGTTTCCGTTTTGAACATGATTTCGATCACGCCCACGGTTTGTTCCTTGTCCTTGTCGATAACATAGATAGGTTCGTTGTTGTCAGGCACAGGATAGCTCTCATATTTAGCTTCGTTCTTCGGGTTGGGCAGGTCAGAGAAGAGTTTCTTAACCTTAGCCTCCATTTGAGCAGCGTCGAAGTCGCCCACCACTACTATGCCCTGCAAGTCGGGGCGATACCATTTGCGGTAGTAGGCTTTGAGCTCCTCGGGCTTAAAGTTGTCCACCACGCTCATCAAACCAATCGGCATGCGCTTGCCGTAGCGTGAACCCGGATAGAGCTTCTCGAGGTTGCGGTTCAAGATGCGCTGACTAGCGCTTGAGCGCAAACGCCACTCTTCGTGGATGATGCCGCGCTGCTTCTTGATTTCTTCCGGCGTGAGGAGCAAGTCGTGGCTCCAGTCGTGAAGGATGAGCAAGCAGCTGTCAAGGTTAGCCGGCGTCACGGGTACGTTGTCGATGTTATACACCGTTTCGTCCGTGCTGGTGTAGGCGTTGAGGTTCTCGCCAAACTTCACGCCGATTCTTTGCGTGTAGTTGATGATGCCGCTACCAGGGAAGTTGGTGGTTCCGCCAAAGGCCATGTGCTCCAAGAAGTGAGCCAGACCGCGCTGCGATTCCTCCTCCTGCACAGAACCCACCTTCTGCACGATGTAGAAGAAAGCCTGCTTCTCAGGAAGATTGTTGTGACGGATGTAATAGGTCATGCCATTGGGCAGGACACCCATACGAACTGCCGGGTCAATAGGCAGCTGCGGGATTTGCTGTGCAAAAACCTGCATCGCGGGCAAGAGAGCCAGCGTCAGCAGGAATAGCAAGGTTTTTTTGAACTGTTTCATCAGTCGTTGGATTTATGAATTAAAAAAATTGTATTGTATCTATTACAGTATTGCATTATGCAAATGTAAGACATATTCTGCATATCTACACAGATTAGCCATAAATTTTAAGCAACAATAAATGCAAAGAAAAACTCACGCATCAGCACAAACGAAGCAGCCTTTTCCGTTGTCCGCGAGAAGAAAGCTATCAATAGGGGACTTTTAGAAAAATTTCCGACCGCTTATTTTATCACCGATTTCTTTACATTCATCATTTCGCATCTACACTCCCATTCTTCATCATCTTTGAGAAACGGCCGTTTCTTTCAAAAAATATTGGCCAACACCATCGCAAAAATTCTCCGTTTTCTCCTGTGGAGTTGTCAGTTTCTCCTTTTTACTAAAAATTTCGAGCTGATTTATGCATTTTTAGCCCAAGGAAACTCGTCGATACAATAAGGCTATCGGCGGGCAGAATAAGGCTATCGGCCGATACAATAAGGATGCTGACGGACAGCCTTATTGCATCGACGAGCAGAAGGCACGCTCCGCTACTCACATACGGAAGCGCACTCAATTTTGAGCCACTGGCGGAGGAATAGAGTAAGAATCCATTTGACAAAAACTAAGATATTCATCCCGCTCTGTAAGCTACGGTTAAATTCCCCTAAGATGGGGGCGAGGAAGAAGGGTGGGGTTATTGCTCTGTGCAGGCTGGGGAATATTAAGTGTTACTAAAAGGGCGGAATGCTTTTGCATTCCCCGTCGTAAGGGTTATCTTTGCTTTCTTAAAGCAAGAAAATAGAACGGAATGAGTATAACAAAATTGGCGCGCCCGTTTTTCCTACACCGTTTGAAAGCGATAGCGCGCTATGCCACAGATGCGGAAGAAATCCAAAGAAAGGTGCTGGCGCGCTTGCTGCGCGAAGCGGCCCAGACAGCTTATGGGCGTGACCATGGGTTTGGCGAAATCCGTTCCTACGAGGAGTTTTCTCGCACCGTTCCCGTGAACACCTATGAGGAACTCAAAGGCTTCATCGACCGCATGCGCCATGGTGAGCGCGATGTGCTTTGGAAGGGGCGTATGGAATGGTATGCCAAATCGAGTGGTACTACCAATGACAAATCGAAGTTTATTCCTGTTTCCTCCGCAGGACTTCACGACACGCACTATGCAGGTGGCACTGATGCAGTGGCACTCTATCTGCACAGCCATCCCGAGAGCCGACTCTTTGATGGGCGCGCCCTCATCTTGGGCGGTAGCCATCAGTCGAACTATAACCTCCCCGGCTCGCTCGTTGGGGACTTGAGCGCCATTCTGATTGAGAACATCAATCCCGTGGTTAATCTTTTCCGTGTCCCCAAGAAGCGCGTGGCACTGCTCAGCGACTTTGAGGAGAAGCGCGACCTCATCGCGCGCGAGGCACTACGGAAGAACGTGACGAATTTGTCGGGTGTGCCGTCGTGGATGATGGGTGTCATCACGCGCGTCCTCGAACTCAGCGGCAAACAGTATCTCGACGAGGTGTGGCCCAATCTGGAAGTGTTCTTCCACGGCGGTATTGCCTTCACGCCCTACCGCGAGCTATACCACAGTTTGATACGCAACCCGCGGATGCAATATATGGAAACCTACAACGCCTCCGAGGGCTTCTTCGGTTTGCAAAGCGATTTGGCCGATCCAGCTATGCTGCTGATGCTCGACTACGGTGTGTTCTACGAGTTCATACCGCTGGAGGACGTCGGGAAGGAACAGCCGCAGGTTGTGCCCCTTTGGGAGGTGGAAACAAACCGCAACTACGCCATCGTCATTACCACGAGCTGTGGCTTGTGGCGCTACCAGATTGGCGACACTGTGCGCTTCACACAGACAAAGCCCTACAAATTCGTTATCTCTGGCCGCACCAAAAGTTTCATCAATGCCTTTGGCGAGGAACTCATTGTGGACAACGCCGAACAAGGACTGGCCGAAGCCTGCCAGCAGACAGGCGCACAGGTGAGAGAATACACGGCCGCCCCCGTCTTTATGGACGAAACGGGCAAATGCCGCCACCAGTGGGTCATAGAGTTTACGAAGATGCCCACCAATGTTGGAGAGTTTGCCACCATACTCGACCGCACGCTCCAGAACCTCAACAGCGACTACGAAGCCAAGCGCTATAAGAACATCACCCTCCAACCCTTGGAAATCATTGTGGGGCGCACGGATCTCTTCCACGACTGGCTCAGTTCGAAAGGCAAACTGGGCGGGCAGCACAAGGTGCCGCGCCTGGCCAATAACCGCGCCATCATTGAAGAAGTGATAGCCTTGAACAAGTGACCTTGAGTTGGGTCGTTCTCGGACTGCTCTGATTGATCCGACCAGTCTGAATACAGATACAGTTACAAGAACCTGAAAATTTATGAATATATCGCGCAACATCCTCCCTTTCTTCCTGCTGCTCGCTTTAGCGGCAGGACTGGTCTCTTGCGCCAATCCAGGGTCAGGCCCCGACGGTGGCCCGTACGATGAGACCCCTCCCAGCGTGCTTCAAATGTCGCCACAACTGGGAGAGAGCAACGTGAAGAAAGCTAAGAAAATCACGCTGACATTCAGCGAGAATGTGAAACTGGAAAATGCGTCCGAAAAGGTGGTAGTATCACCGCCACAACTGGAAGTACCAGAGATAAAAGTCAGCGGGCGACAGGTGAGCATAGAACTGATGGACAAACTCCGCCCTAATACAACCTACACGGTAGATTTCTCCAATGCCATCACAGATGCCACGGAAGGAAATCCGCTCGGGCAATTCACCTACTATTTCTCTACGGGAGAAAGCGTTGACACAATGGAAGTGGGCGGCACAGTGCTCGATGCGAGCAATCTAAGTCCTGTGTCGGGCATCCTCGTAGGCCTCCACTCGAATCTGAACGATACGGCTTTCACCAACATCCCACTGGAGCGCGTGGCGCGTACTGACAGCCATGGCCGCTTCAGCATCAAAGGCGTTGCCCCCGGCACTTACCGCGTCTTTGCCCTGCAAGATATGGACGGCGACTTTAAGTACACCCGTGGCGAGAAGTTGGCATTTACGACCAAGTCCTTCGAACCGTCGTGCTACCCCGATGTGCGCTACGACACCGTATGGGCCGATACGATTCATTATGATTCTATCCGCACCATCAATTATACCCATTTCACGCCCGACGATATTGTTCTGCTGGCGTTTCAAGAAACGTCGGTGATTCATTCCCTCTTGAAAATGCAGCGCGACATTCCTACGCGCTTCACGGCTTATTTCACCGCACCGAACGATAAACGCCCCGTGGTGCGCGGCTTGAACTTCGATGCCTCCAAGGCGCTCATTGAGGACCACTCGGCACACAGCGACACCATCACTTATTGGATTCAGCAACCCGATGTGGCCCACAACGACACGCTCCGCTTCCTTTACAGCTACCAAGCCACGAACGACTCAACACATCAGCTCTACGAGCGGACAGACACCATGGAGATGGTGCCACGACTGAGCAACGCTCGCCTCGATAAGGAACGGGCGGAGAAAGAAGCCCGCTGGCAAAAGCAGCTGGAGAAGAGACACAAGCGCGGAGACTACACACAGGAGCGTATGCCTGTGGAAGCGCTCAAGATGAGCACACAAACGGCGAATCCCTTTACGCCGATCGACAATATTAACTTTTCCCTCGAAGAGCCCGTCCTATCTGTGGACTCGCAGAAGTTTCATCTCTTCCAAAAAGTGGACAGCACCGAAACGGCGGTTCCCTTCCGCATAGAGCGCACAGGCTTACTGAAGTTCCGACTCATAGGAGAATGGCGCCCCGGACAGAAGTATCGCCTCGCCGTAGATAGTGCCGCAGTGGTAGGTATGTCGGGCTTGGTCAATAAGTCTACTACGCTCGATATCAACATTGCTACAGCCGAGGAAGTAGGCTCTCTCTTCATCACCATTCCCGATGCCGACAGCACGGCCATAGTGCAGTTGCTCTCCAGCGATACGAAAGTGGAGCGACAACTCAAAGTGAAGAACCACCGCGCCGACTTCTTCTACGTCCGCCCTGGCACCTACTACGTTCGCTGCTTCTTGGACAGCAACGGCAATGGTAAGTGGGACGTGGGCGAGTATGCAACGCAGCGCCAGGCCGAGGAGGTTTTCTATCTGCCCACGCCGATTACTGTTCGCGCCAATTGGGACGTT